>CAYWBA010000188.1:0-6550 GCA_964455955.1 uncultured Planctomycetota bacterium
AAAATTGAAGCGTGTCCAGCCGACAATTTGAAATTTTGAACTGCAATTTTGCATTCTTCATTCTCCATTTTTCATTTGTCTTTGGTTGCACGGAGGATTGCCAAGGGAGCGGCGCGGGTAAATACCCGGCAGGATTACCCCCGTGCTGAAGCACGGGGCTTCAGTCCGGGGGTGTAAAACCCCCGGCTTGTTTCCGGAACCTGTCCGCGTTGCGGCAGCGCGGCTAAACGCCCGCGGGTTGAAACCCGCGGCTTGCTTCTTATATAGGGATTGCCGATACTGCAGCGCGGCAATATCAAAAGAACCGATTTTTACAACCTCGCACCCTCACGTAGAATAAATGACTGTAAGCCTCTTTTGAATATGGGCGGACTTCCATTGGGGGATTGCATTATGCTTGAGGTTGATGCGAGGGGCATGTCGTGCCCGATACCGGTGATGAAAACAAAAAAGGCTCTACAGGACAATCCGGCGGAGTGCTGCGTTCTGGTGGATGCTTACGTGCAGGTCGAAAATGTAAGCCGCTTTGCAAAGGCCAGAGGGTACGAAGTGAAGAACGTGGAAGAAGATGGCGAGACCTACAGGATAATAGTAACCAGGAAGGAGACCGGCGATGCGTAAAGATGCGCTTATGATAATTGCAGCCGGCGCAATTGTCGGCCTGTTCGGGGTGGTCCTGGTAATAACGGGCAACCCCAAGAACATGGGGTTCTGCATAGCGTGTTTCGAACGCGACATCGCGGGCGCAATCGGGCTGCACCGCGCAGAAGTCGTACAGTATATTCGCCCGGAAATTCTCGGCATTGTTTTGGGCGCGCTGATTGCATCGGTAGCGTTCAGGGAGTTCCGGCCGGAAGGCGGCTCCGCCCCGATGCAGAGATTTCTGCTTGGCATGTTCATAATGATTGGCGCGCTCGTTTTCCTTGGCTGCCCGCTGCGGATGGTGTTGCGGCTTGCAGGCGGCGACCTGAATGCGATACTTGCAATACTGGGGTTTATCGCCGGAATTTACGGGGGGGTACTGTTCCTGAAGGCGGGCTTCAATCTCGGCCGCACCGAGAGACAGAAGACGGCAAACGCGCTGGTCTTTCCGGCCATGATGGCAATTCTGCTTGTCCTGCTTATCGCCGCGCCTGCGTTTAACCCGAAAGCTGCGCCGCTTGTGGAAGGCGGCAGACCCAACAGCGCGATATTCTTCAGCGTGAAAGGCCCCGGCAAGATGTTTGCTCCTATAGGACTTTCTCTTGCCGCAGGTCTCCTGGTCGGGTTCATTTCCCAGCGCTCGCGGCTGTGCCTGATGGGCGGAACACGGGACATGATACTTATACGCAGTTCACACCTGCTCAAGGGGTTTATCGCAATCTTTGCCGTAGCGCTTATCGGGAATACTATCGCTACGTACGTTTTTGGCAAGGGGTTGTTCAGCATCGGCTTTACCGGCCAGCCGATTGCGCATAACTGGCACGCGTGGAACTTCCTCGGAATGGCGGTTGTTGGCCTGGGGTCGGTTCTTGTCGGCGGGTGTCCGCTGCGGCAACTTGTCCTGGCCGGCCGGGGTAACAGCGACTCTGCGATAACTGTGGCAGGCATGATTGCAGGTGCAGCTATCGCTCACAACTTCATGACAGCAGCTTCACCCCGGGGCGTGGGTGTTTGGGGCAAGGCAGCGGTCGTTGCAGGCCTTGCTGTTTGCGTGATAATCGGATTTCTTAACAGAGAAAAATAGGTCCAACCTGCTGTCTTGAGCACTGGAGCGTAGGGGCGAACTAAGATAGTTAGTTCGCCCCTACGCTTTTTATAAGGTGGGACAACTTGAATTGAGCTTGCAGGCGGGCTTACATTTTGTTTTAATGTTGCCGAAGCAATACAGTACAACAGGATGCAAGTGGAGGTCTGGCGATGCACAAGCTACTTGCAGCAGCCCTGCTAATGGTTGTTGCGGTGGCTCCCGCCCTGGGGCAACAGGAAAATTCGAGCAAGAAGAAAATAGCGGTTGTTGATTTCGAGGCGGGCGAGTCACTGCTTTCCGAAACTGTGGTGCTTTCCAAGCGCCTGGTACGGACGCTTTCGGAGGTCCAGGGTTATGACGTCCTGTCAAGAAAAACTACAAAAGAAGCTATTGCAAAGATGGCCCCCGAGGTGAGGAAGTTTTTCGGCAAGCCGCAGGCCGCCGCTGCCCTGGCGAAAGCGCTGGGTGTAGACTTACTTGTAGTGCCCCGGCTCAGCAAAGAGGGAAAAACGTACATTCTGCAGGCGCTTACTTTCGAGCCCTCTACGCAAGTGACGGGCCCTGAAGTCCGCGACGAACACACAGGCACTATAGTAGATGCGCTGGGGCTTACTGACGTCCTCGCACTGAAGATTGCCGGCACCTACGATGGGCCTGAGGTTGCGACAGGCGTCTTACCCAAGGGGCGTGTCGGCGTTTTGTACAACGGCAGACTTGAGCTTACGCCTGCCAAAGCAGGGATAACCTGGTCAGTGGCAGACCGCAAGCTGCCGGCCGGGCTTGGGATAGAATCGGGTGCCATAACGGGAATCCCAGAGGTGCCGGGAGAGTTTACTTTTACTATACGTGCGGGGGTAAAGACAGAGAAATTGCCCAACGGGGTCGAAAAGATATTGAAGATTGTGATAAAGCCAGCCCCGCTGACCTTCAACAACACCGAACTCCCTCCGGCCAGACTGGGTCACAGATACAGCACGGAGCTGAAACCGCCTACGGGTACGCCCCCGTTCAAATGGAAGCTGCTGGGCGGTTCTCTGCCCAAAGGACTTACCTTTAATGTTGCCAAGGGATGCCTCGAAGGTGTGCCGGAAAAGCTTGGGGCTTACAAGATAAAGGTTTCAGTAACAGACAGCATTGAGCCGCCTGAGACAGTAAGCGCGTGGGCCAAGGTTACAGTTACACCTGCCATGCAGATAGTAACCTCGAATATTCCAGTAGGATATAACGGTTGCGAGTACAAGGCCGAGCTGGAGGCCCAAAACGGAGTACCGCCTTTTACGGCCGAGATGTCGAGCGGCCCGGAGGAGTTCAAGCTCAAGGGCTCGCCAGGCGTCCCATACATAGAGGGCAGAATAGGCAAGACCGCCGTTACCTCGCCTATTAGGCTGCGCCTGAGCGATTCTACCACCCCGGAGCCCCAGGTGGCCGAACGTTCCTTCGTGCTTACTGTCAAAGGACTGCACGTTGTGCCGGTTGTTACAGATAATTATCTGGAGCTTTTCGACATTGGTGTGGACAGAGGCGGCAATCCCATTCTGCTTGCCGGCATGAAGCCAGTCAGCACAAAATCACGATGGGCGGTTTTCTGCCGCTGGTCTGGTGAAGACTGGACAATACTGCCTGTAACACCCATCACCAAAGGAGGAAGCTACCAGGTGCTGCTTGCGCCGGACGGTCCGCCATCAGTTCTGGCGTATGCCGAACTCGGCAGCGCGGCGCAATTGGTTCTCAGCGTTTTTACTCCGTCCGATCAGAAGTGGTTCGCGGAGACGGTCGCGGCTGGCCGATTCCATTTCCTTAAGGCTCGGTTCGACCCTGAAGGAAACCTTCTTATCGCATATGAGCGGGATCGTAAGCTGTGCCTGTTCCGCAAACACGGCCAAATATGGCAGGAAGAAGTGCTGGTTTCAGGCGTTCTGGAACTGACGGAGTTTACTTACTCGCCAGCAGGCAAGGCGTACTTTCTTTATCAGGACGAAAAGGCAGCACCCATGCTGCTTGAACTCACATCCAAGGAAAAACAGACCTCAAAGCTTCCCGACTACCCGCGTTGTGCAGGTTTCGACTCAGACGGGAGATTGTGGATTTATTCTTCCAGCTTTGGAGAAACGATCAGCTATATGCGCGAGGGAGATGTTTTCAAGGAGGCCGGGCGCTGGCCGAGGGCAGTCTCGTCCGGTGCCGTTTTCTCGCCTTCGGACAGGGCAGCCTATTCCCCGACGCCGCGCAGCAAGTCATGGGGTGAAGACAGGCTATCCATAGCATGTGTTTCGCCAACCGGCAGTTTCAGCGACTTGACGTTCTCACAGGAAGAACTTCGCGCCTCTTCATATAGTCAAGAATCCTTGATGCTTTCAGTAGACAGGCAAGGCAGGATTCATGCCGCCTTTATCGCCTCCGGTCTGCCGCGTCGTTTGGGAAAAAGTCTTATCTACGGCAGGATAGGCGAGAAGAAGGAATTCGAGAAGCTGGCGAAAGCCAAATCATTCGTGCGGTTTACCAGTCAGCGGGAACTCGCCACGCCCAAGCATGGGCCAGGGAGAAGCACGAAGTCAGGCTCATGTGCGCTCGCACCGCAAGCGCCTGTTTATTCGTTCGCATGGGTTGTTGCCCTTGTGCTGGCGCACGTGGTTTTTCGCAGGCGCCGGTTCTCGTAACACGGTGCAGGCCGCATGCTGACTTGGGTTCGTCGCCTATTTCACCATCCCAAAAGCGGTTACCTGCCACAAAAAAACAGATTTTTAGTTGCGCGCCCGGGGATTATAGTGTACTCTTTATTGTGGGAACAGAATTTGGTTGAGGTGCAACGATGGGTAGCCAGCGAGTACCCAAACTCGTGATTAAGAAGCGCATGTCCACGCGCAGGCTGAAGGTGCCGGAAGAGCTCGCCGATGAGCAAATACAAGCAAAGCCCTCCGCAGTAAGCCGGAGAATCACACGCAGCACCCTTGCCCTGAGACGCGCGAAGTCCTCTTTGAAGGCACATGCAGCACTGTTAGCACTTGGCTTATGTGCCGCTGTTATCATGTATGGTGTGGTCGCGACGCTGGCTGCGCCCTCAGAAGAAGAAGCCGGAGGCGTAACCAAGGCAAACGGCCGAATAGAGCTACGCGACCCGGATGACCCCAGCATAATCAAGGTAATTACAACTACCGAAAGCGGGACAACTGTAAAGTACTGGCGCGAAATAAAGAAGCGCAACGGCACAGTCCGCAGGCCTATCAAACTGGAAAAGCCAAAGTCGGCAGTACCATCAGACGAACTCGAAAACAATCATAGAGACCCCAAGGAGCTGATCATTCAGTGAGGTCATTTGAGTGGTGTCTGAGCGCATAAAATTCCCTTCTTGAGAGCTTTTCGAGCAATCAAATCCAGATTTTTTGGAAAAAATTTTTTACTACCTATCTCTTTTACACATTCCTGGTTATGTTTTTACAGGTTTCCGTTAAGGTTACTATTTTGAACCCGTCAATTCAGTTGGGGAAGACTATCTCTACAGACCCGGTATGCGTTTGTCTGAGTGTAAGGATTGACTGCGTGATAGAGCAATGCCGCATCCCTAAGATATACAGTAAGGGGTAGAATCTATGGGCTATAGGAAGCGTTCTTGGCTGACTTGCCTGAAGCTACAAGCTGATAATCAGACCTGTGAGTTCCCTGATGAAAATTACCCGTTCAGGACGAAAATAAAGTATTTATCACCCAAGGGGGGAAAGGTGATGATGCTGTCATCCAAGGAAAGCGGCCCAACAGACAACTGGTCGCGGGCAGGTTTCACGCTTATCGAAGTGTGCATCTCGCTGGTCTTGCTTATGATTGTAATGATTGGCGTGGGCCAGGCCATCATGGTCGGCCAAAGCATGTCGAGGGAGGTGCGGCATGACATGAGGCTGTATGCTTTCCTCGAGGAGGAAATCGAAGCGTTCAGGAACATGTCACTTGAAGAAATCATAGCCCTGAGCGAAGAGGAATCGATAGCTGTAGAAGGCGTGCCGGGTGACATCACAATCGATGTGGAAGAAAATTACCTCGGCTTTGAGGACATCATAAGGGTCAAAATATACCACCAGGGCAGGCTTGTAATGGAGAGGGTGATAGGCAACACAGTTCCCTCAACCGCCGAGGAGATATATACGGGCCCGCCGCCGCCCAATGCTGACTTTACCGCTGACCCGACGGAGGACGACTACCCGCCAATGACAGTTGACTTCTTCGACCAGACCGGGGGGGAGGTCAAGTTCTGGAGATGGGACTTCGGAGATGGAAGAAGGAGCACTGAAAGAAGCCCGACACACACGTACACAGCCGTGGGCACCTATACGGTGACACTTGAGGCAATCGGCCCCGGCGGGTCAGACACAAGGACCAGAATCGGCTTTATTAAATGCGGCACCGCCGCACCTACGGCAAGCTTTACGCCCACCCCGATGTCAGGTTCCGGGCCCCTTCCAGTAAACTTCGCTGATACCTCCACAGGCGGAATCTCAAACTGGGAGTGGGACTTTGACTACGACGGCGTGACATTTACAGTTGATTCAACCGACCAGCATCCCACCCATATATTTGAGTGGGGAAGGTATACTGTAATGCTCAGGGTAACCGGCCCTTCAGGGCGGTCTGAGGCCACCCGCACCATCGAGGTCCAGCCGAAGCTGACTGTGGTGAGTGATTACGGTAAGCCTCAACCAACGGTGGATGATCACTTCTATGACTTCGGAACATCTATCCACGCGTGGGTATCGTCGCCGGTTGAGGACGGGGATACGCGCTACACGGTTACAGGCTGGTCATATACCGGCTCAGACAGCGGTACTGTAACCG
>CAYWBA010000189.1:0-6536 GCA_964455955.1 uncultured Planctomycetota bacterium
ACGGGCTGATTTTTCACAGGGTGGTGCCGGGCTTTTGCATCCAGGGCGGCGACCCCGAAGGCACCGGCCGCGGCGGGACAGGGGTAAAGATTCCCGGCGAGTTCACAAAGACGCCTTTTGTTGATGGCTCACTCGGCATGGCGAGGTCGCAGGACCCGGACTCGAACGACTGCCAGTTCTTCATTACTCTGGGGCGGACGGCGAATCTGGACAACCAATACACCCTTTTCGGCAAGGTGATTGAAGGGCTTGACGTGGCGCACAAGATTGAAAAACTGCCGCTGGAAGGCGAGAGGGGTATGACAAGGCCGAAGGAAGAGGTTAAGATAACCGGCTTCCGCCTCGAGAAGCGGGAGTTGGGCAAGTAGCGCTGCTTAGAAAGAGACAAGGGTCTTGAAAGTCTCTATAGGCTGGTGGCGGTTGTTTGCGAAACCGGCCAGGTCATTTCCGCTTTTGAAAGCTGCAAGAGGGAAGTTGCGGTATATGAGTATGGTAAGCTCGTAGAGCGAATGACCGGGCATGAAGGCGGGAGGATGTCCGACCTTGGCCTCCCTGATAATAAAGGCGTACGAGTATTGGGGAAAAGGGTCTTTGAGTGCTTCTTCCCGCTCGTCCCGCGTCAGGGAGGAGTCGTAGCATTGCTTGGTGATATTCGCGCCACAGGGGAAGACGCGCTTTACAGGCGGGAGTTTGTTTGCCGTGTAATCTCCCATCTCAAACACTGCAGGATTTGAGCGCGGGTAAAGGTATTTCTTCTCTCCCTGCGGCAGCTTCACCCAGTAGTCGGCAGTCTTGTTGATGGATGGCGGGTTCCCATCAAGCGAGGTTACGTCCACAGGCAGGGAGAGGCCTTTTTCTTCCAGAAGCGCCTTAACACCTTCTCCGAGATAGACAAACCCCCTGTCAGTGTCGTCCTCGATGCGTGTTGACTGCAAGCTCATCTCTATAGAGTTGCGCACGCTCTCGGCGATAATTGCCGCGTTGGAGTCCTGGACTATCTTGGCTGTCTGCTTGATGCCTACGGGGAAGACTCCCAGTATGCCCAACAGGCCCAGCGAAAGCACCACCATGGCAATTAAGATTTCGACAATTGTGAAACCTTTATTTCTCGACATGCTTCCCCCCGGGCTCTTAGAGCCCGTAACAAAATGACCTGCGTCCGCGTTGCCTGCGCTGCTTCTTTGGCGAGCCGGGCGCAGGCAACCCCAAGGGCTGCGGCGATGAGCTTCGCAGAGCCGCGTCGCTCGTTGTCGCCATGTTCCTCAACATGCCTTCTCCTCGCTCCTTGCGCTGCTCGCGCCTCACCACAGCGCGTCTCACAGTTCATTCTGTTATGGGCTCTTAGTTAGCACCTTTAGGCGTCTCCATCTTGAAGGTTGCGCGGCCGGAAGCGGGGTCTATATCCACATAGCAGCGCTTCCTCTCACCGGCCAGGGTAATCACCAGGTCCGCCTCGTTGTTGCCCTCTATATCAAAAAGGGTTCTGGAAATGCTGGTGTAAGGGTCGAAGATTAAGGAGCCATCGTTTCTAAACTCCAAGGAGTAGTTGTTAATTGCATCGGCGGAAGGGTTAAGGTCGTCCTCGGCGCTGTCCTGGTAAGGGGGAGTGTAACTGCGGAAGCCGAGCTTGTACGCTATCCGGCTGTCCAGGCGCATCTTCTCCCCGACGTAGCGTTTCTCAACCGTATCGTAGATTTTCAGGGCCGAGGCGGCGAAGACGACCTTATGGTGCCGCCGCTTGGTGATTGAGAGTCTGCGAGCTTCATTGAGGCCTGATTGGATAGCCCTGCCTGCGTTTTCCAGCCGCTTGCCGCGGGCAACTATTGAAAGCATGGGTACAGACATGCCGGCAAGCAGCACCATGATTGAAATCACAATCATAAGCTCTATCAGCGTGAATGCTTGTGCTTTTTTATGCATTTCGCCTCCATTGCCGGCGCTCACGGGAGCGCGTATGCCGCCTGTTGCAGTTCCGGGCTATTTCGCCTTCTCGCGGCCGCTTATTATATCATCGTCGGTCTTGGCGCCGGGCTTGCCTCCATCGGGCCCACAGGACCACAGGTCGTAGATGCCCGGGTTGTAAGAGCCTTGTGGCAACTTGTTTTCGCGCGGGTCGGGGTTGACCGTGCCATCCATGGTCGGTATCCTGGGAGTGTATAGCAGGATACCGTCCTTGTTGCGTTCGCAGTTGTCGTAAAGGACCGGGTTGCCGAACCTGTCAACCACCTCGCCGTATTTGTTAAGGTCTTCCCTGGGCTTGACAGTTGGCCAGAAAGGCTCCCCTCCGTTAACAGGAACATAGCGGATGTTATCCGAATCGACATAATCACGCTTTCTTAAACCATCAGGATGGTCCACAATGCCGCCTCTTCCGTCAGGGTATTTCCATGCGAGGAAGTAGGTGAGGCAGGCGCTGCCCTTAAGCTGTATGCCGTTGGGCGCAAAAACAGGCCGGTCATATCCGTCAGGCGGGTATTCGCGGAACTCTCCGTAGTAGCTTTTAAGAGCCATGGAAATCTGCTGAAAGAGGCCGCGCGTACCCTCTATGGCCGCCTTTTGGGGTAGCGAGCCTGCGGCAACAAATATCGCCGCAACAAGAAGGCCCATAATCCCCAGCACGGTCAGGATTTCAATAAGCGTAAACCCGCCGGCGCGTCTGTCTCTTGCGGTGTTTGCCGTCATTTTGGCTGCGCTTCCTCCAGCTTTTAGTGCCAGTTTGCGATATCGTCCCAGCCCTGGGATTTGTCGTTTTCGCCCTTCTCGTCCTTCATGTTCGGGCCGCATGACCACAGGTCGTAGGAGTGCCTCTTGTGTGTCTCGGGTTTCAGGTTGCCTATCTCGTCCCGTGCACGCGAGTATCGCCATGGTGTGCCCCAGGGGTCAATAAAAACCTTCTGCGAGGGCACCGCGGCCGATTGCTTCAGGTCGCTTTCCTTGAAGTCGTAATAAGGCGAGCTTGGGCCGCCCATGCCGCCGTCGGCCGCGCTCAAGTCGAAAAGCGCAAGAACCATGCTTATGTTGCCTTCATCGTTTTCGGCACCCCCCGGCGGATAAAACCCCACTTCTTCCTGGTAACTGTATAACACGGTGCGAAGGTTGTCTATTGTTGTCTTGGCTACCGCTATCATCGCCTTCTTGTTTGCGACATTTATTGCAACCATCACCAGTCCTGCGAGAATCCCGATAATGGCCATGACAATCAGGAGCTCAACCAGCGTGAAACCGCTTCGTCGCATCTCATTCCTCCATAGCAGTTGCCCTGCCCACACAGCTTGCGCACATCCGCCGCGCCTGGGACTGCTGCAATTATAGCAAGAATCCTGCTGTATGTTAAGACGCTTTTGGATTTATTGCTGTTGCAACAAAATTACCCTGCCCGATGCAATTTTCGCCCTGTTGTGCCGCCGCGATAAAATCCACCACGTGGCATACCCGCATATCTCCTTCAAAGGCGCCGGCGAGCGCAAGCATACAGCCGGGGCAGGCGGTGGCCACCATCTCCGCGCCCGTTTCAGCCAGGAGCTTTGCCTGCGTGAGCCCGATTTCGCGAGATAAGTTGTAGTGGAAGACGGGGAGGGTGCCACCGCCGCCGCAGCAGCGTCCCGGCTCCGCCGGCTCGCGCAGCTCGGCCACTGCGGAAAGCAGCTTGCGGGGCTGCTCGCTCACTCCCTGGGCAAACCGCAGGTGGCAGGGGTCGTGGTACGTAACCGGCGGGCCCTGTCCGTGCGGCGTATAGCCCTGCGCCGCCAGGAATTCGCATATTTCCATAACCCTGGCGCTGCCGCTGCAGTCTTCTCTCAGGAGCTGCGGGTAATGCTGCTTAAACATGGTGGCGCAATTGGCGCAGGCGGTTACGATATATTCTGCACCTGAGGCGCGGAAAACGGAGGTGTTTCGCCGTGCCAGCCGCCCGGCGGTTTTTGTATCGCCCGTGTAGAGAGATGCAAGGCCGCAGCAGAGCTGCCCCTGCGGCACGACCACCTCAAAGCCCGCCTGCGTTAGCAACTTGACAGCGTTAGAGGCTGTAGATGGGTAGACGTAGTTCAGCAGGCAGCCAAGGAAGAGGGCAACGCGCCGGCCCGACCCTGCGGAGGGAGGAAGCTCCCGGAGTGCCGTGTGCCTCGCAAGCTGCGGAACCCCTCTTTTTCCTTCAAAAAGCAAGGGGATGTGCCGCAAGCCCGGCTCCCGGGTAGGCATAATCTTCTGCAACCAGCGGGCGAAGCGCATCAGAAGATTGTAGAGGGTTCTGCTGGGCAGGACGAAGCGAAACATCAGCCGCGTAAGCAGTGAGCGCATCCCCGGTCTCTTGAAGCGTGACCTGCCTTCAACAAACAGCTCGACAATGTTGATTCCTACCGGGCATATACTTGTGCACTGGTGGCACATCAGGCAGGTATCGAGAATCTCGCGCGCTCTCTTTGAGGGCGGTATTTCCCCGGAAAGCAACTGCGCGAGCAGCATAAGCTTCCCTCTGGCGACCGCGCGCTCGTCATGTGTGGCCCTGTATACAGGGCATACCTTCTTACAGCGCGCACACCTGACGCAGCGGTTAACCGAATCTCGCAGCTCCAACTCTTTCACAAGAAGCGCCATAGGAATGCAAAGTTCAAAGCGCCGAACCGGCCAATAAGCATCAGGCAATAGCCGGAATCCGACTCCGACTGTTGGCTATTGCCTTCTTTATTCTGCAATTCTAAGGGCAAAATTGCAATTCCGCAATCTTCATTTTCCATTTTTCATTCGCATTGCGGCCAGGTGCGCATTTTTGCTTGCAAAGATGCAGCTATTGTCCTAATATTTGTATGACTGCGGCATACCCGGTTTTAGGACCTCTTTTGGGACTGGTAAGAGCTGCATGACGACTGAAGAGGACAGGAAGAAACTGTACAGGCGTTGCCCGTATTGCGCTGAAGAGATACTTGCAGCGGCCAAGAAGTGCAAGCATTGCGGCTCCATGCTTTATGAAGAAGACCTGGAGCCCACGGAGGGCTACTCCATTGCACCGGCGCAGGTTGAACTCGGGCAAACCCTGAATGAGCGGTTTGTCGTATCGCGCAGGATAGCCCGCGGGGGCATGGCGGAGATATTCCTGGCACGCGACCTCGAGCTTGACATGGATGTCGTCCTTAAGGTTGTGCCTCCCGCCCTGGCGGATAACCCCAAGCTGATAAAGCACCTGCGTGAGGAGGCCAAAATTGCCATCCAGTTGACTCACCAGAACATCGTGCGGGTATACAGCTTCGATGCCAGCGGCGAGGTGAAGTTTATCGTGATGGAGTACATTACCGGTAAGAATCTTTACCAGCTTGTCAATGAGGAGCCCGAGGGCAGGTTTTCACCGCAGCAGGTTCTCCAATGGCTTGAGCCGGCCTGCGACGCGCTTGAATATGCGAACTCTCTCGGGGTAATCCACCGCGATATCAAACCTTCCAACATAATGGTCAGCAAGGAGGACATTGTAAAGGTTGCAGATTTCGGTATCGCCCGCCGGCTGGAAGATTCTGTCAAGTCCATAAGCCAGCAGACGGTCCGGGGCACGCCGAGCTACATGTCGCCGGAGCAACTGCGCGGGAAGGGTGTTACAGTGCACAGCGATATCTACTCGCTCGGGGCGACAGTTTACAAGCTCCTTTCAGGCAAGCCTCCTTTTGTGACCGCCGTGCTTGCAGCCTCATCGGACCGGCCCGCGCCGGACCCCATAGTGGGCATCCCTCCGCGGCTTTTCAGGGTTTTGAAGAAATGCCTTGAGCCTGACCCCAAGAAGCGTTTCGGCGGCGCGCGCGAGCTTTCCCAGGCGGCGAAAGATGCGCTTGAGGCCCGCATAAGCACAAGGCTCGTGAGCATTGGGCATCAGGAGCCGCCTGCGGCCGCTCCGTTTGAAAGCGCACTACGCCAGGATGCCGAGGAGATGGCCCTCCGCGTTGATGCGGAGGAGATTGCAGATGATATTGACAACGTGGGAGTGGCGCTGGGCGAGAAGGCGGCCAAGGCTGCTGAGGATGGCGAGTTCGAAAAGGCGACAAAGCTGTACGGGCAGCTCGCCGACATGATGCCCGGTAATGTGAATGTGCTTTGCCGCCTCGGTGATTGCAGGGCCAGGGCCGGGGATGGGAGAGGTGCTGTCGAAGCCTACCAGAAAGTTATCGATATTGAGTACAGCAACGCCTATGCATGGTTCCAGACCGGCCTTGCCCACGAGCAGCTCAACGAGCCTGAGAAGGCGATAAAGGCGTACAAGAAAGCTATCAAAAGCAAGGAAGCTGACCCGGACCTTTACGAGGAAGTGGCTGTTTCGAAAGTCAGGGGGCAGATACAGAATATTGAATGGTCGCTCAAGCAGACTGAGGAAGACCGCCGCAAGGAGCTGCTCCAGATGCGCAAGCGCCATGAGCGCGGGCTCCAGGCGGCGGAAGAGAAGCGCCGCAAGATGATTCAAGTAGTTATTATGATAGTGCTGGTAATAATGCTTATTGTTGTGGCGCTGGGCGCGGCAGAATACTTTTTCCACATCTTCGAGCTCATACCCTTCTAAGCGT
>CAYWBA010000190.1:0-6532 GCA_964455955.1 uncultured Planctomycetota bacterium
GGCCACCTCGAACAGGTCCACAATAACTCGCTTGCCGAAATAATGGCCCGGCGCTGGGGAAGCGTGAACTTCCGCCCGGTTGTCTACCTCATCTGGTGGGCCGTGGACAGGTTGTTTGGTTTGTCTGCGGCAGCCTACCTTGCGGCCAATGCCGTTTTTTATATCCTTTCAATGTCTTGTTTGTATATGGTTGCAAACAGGTTGTGGGGCACCACGGCAGCGCTTGCCGGAGTCTGTACATACCAAGTTACCTGCTTTTTCCTGCATCTCTCACTATATAACGCTGTTTACGGTCTGTTTTATCCTATGCTTATTACCTTTGTGCTTCTTGCGATATGGTTTTTTTTGAACATAATCGAAGATGAAAAAGGCAAAGTTGGCTTCTACGTTTTTTCAGCCCTTGCGCTCCTTACCCATTCGTTTACCGCCGTGCTGCTTCCAGCTATTTGCTTTGGAATCGCCTTATTTCCGCCAGTAAAACCTGCTATTGGTCTTAGGCGCAGGATTTTTGGATGCGCAGTCTTTGCCGCTTTGTGTGCTGCTGTCCTTCCATTTGTGCAAAGTGCAGCAGGCCAGGCGCCGCTTACTTCGCCCCTGGCCCTTTTCGGTTTCCTGAGTGTTCGATTCTGGAAGGCGTTGCAGATTTTCTCCTTCGGTACAACAGTCCTCTTCGCTCTTGTCGGGGCAACAGTTTTGCTTAATACTAATGAAGCTGGAAAGCGCCGGTTGATTGAGGCTGCTGCACTGCTGCTTGTTATTGTTGGAGTTGGCTTGTTCTGGCCGATATTTGCGTTCCTGGTGTTTCTTGCAATTTTGGCTTTCGTATTCTACACCAGGCGCGGCTTGCGCTGGCTGGTCATCTGGTGTGGTGTTGCTTTTGGCCTTTACCTTGTTACCCACGATATGGTCTCAGCCTACTTGCAGCCGTTTGGGATTGCCTGCGCCTTGCTATTTGCCGCACTGGTCGCGGAACTGGTGAATACTTCAGCCTGGAAAGAAAATATTGTCAAGCTTGCACCATACCTCCGGGCCGGTGCGATGGTCCTGCCGGTACTTGGATTTTTGATAGTTCTTGCAGTAAGGACGTGGGAGATACCGCTTCTGTCAAGAGCTTATCGGCCGGTGCAGCAGGTGAGACAGGCAAGCTACAATTTGCGTGACTTTATTTGCTACGGGCGCGAGCATATAAAAGGCGGCAGAATCTTTTTCGTTGTGCCGTATCAGCGCAAAGACTTTGCGGAAATATATTCCGCGCGGGAAATGGAGAGCCTTGGGCCTCACTGCGGCGATTATAATGGTTATCTTAAAGCATTCGGCGTTCCCGCCACGGCTGTTACGTGGTCTTCCAGGCGGAAATCTCCCGGGCTTGGCGAAGGCTACATTGTGGCGCTTGACAGGGCAGCGGTTGAGCTGGTTACGCATAAGTGGGAACTCAAGCCTGATATTGTCTTCGGCACGGAAATTCAACCGGCGGTGATTGTGCTGCCGCAGGTGCAAGAGGAGAGCGGCGATTAGTGTCACGGAAGGCAGGATGAGAGTAGCACTTATATATGACCGTGAAGAAGGCGGGCTGCCAGTCTCGACTGTAACCGTTGCAGTTTCACTTGCCCGGCTTGGACACAGTGCTCTACTTTGCGGCCCCCCTGCCCCGCTTCCAGAAAGCCTAACACAGCAGCTATTACAGAGCAAGAACATAGCTACTTTCAGCATGACCGGTAAAAAAGGAGTAGCGGATTTCCCGGGGTCTCTGCGCAAGACGGTGGCGGACTTCCGCGCCGATGTTATTGTTACAGGACACAGAGGCTGTGATGTAAGGGGAAGCAGGCTTGCTCAAAAACTCGGGCTCCCGCATATCTGCGTTGTGGGAGGCAACCCTTCCGCCGAAGACATGCAGAGCGCCGGGATTCCTTTCCTTAGACTGAGGAACCGGGCGTGGCAACGCGCCTTGAAAGAAGCCTCTCGGGTCGTTACAGTCTCGGAATGGACCCGGCGAAGAGCCATGGAGACGTTTCCCACACTGCCTCCAGGCAAGGTCGAGGTCGTACTCAACGCAGTTGTCCCCGCGCTTGCGGACAGTTGTTGTGAAAGTCTTGATGAGAAACCTCATGTTCCTGTTCGAATCCTTGCGGTGGGAAGGCTCCATCATATTAAGAAACCTCTGCTTCTGCCCGTGCTTATTTCGCAACTCAAGGTCTCCGGCTTGCCGGCTGAAGCGCGCTGGGTGGGTTCGGGAGAAAAGGAGCAGGCTCTGAAGGAAAAAGTGCGTGAATGTGGTGTTTCGGAAATGGTTGAGATAGTAAGCGACACAGCTCGCATTGCCCACCATTATCGCTGGGCTGATTTGCTTGTCCATTTCTGCACAGACGAGGGCTTTGGCCTTGTCCTGGCCGAGGCCCAGGCTGCTGGCCTGCCTGTCGTTGCTTTCAATGCGGGTGCCGTACCCGAGGTCGTTGAGAACGACAAGACAGGCTTGCTGATGGAAGCGTGCGATATTCCCGCCATGTCCCGAAGTATTGTCCGTCTTGTCTCAGAGAAGAATGGGTACTTGCGGATTTCAAGCGCCGCAAGGAAAAGAGCAAACAGTCTTTTCTCTATTGAACGCATTGGGATAGAATATGAGCGCGTTTTGTCTGAGGCGATACTCGCAGGTGAGAAAAGGAAAAAGTAGTGGTTGTGCAACGTGTTTCAACTTTGTCTGATTACAACGGTGTTCCGGAATCCGTTGACCGCGGGGTTCACGACGCCATGTTCAGATTCTTCAGCAAACATGTATCTCAAGGCGCGTTTGTCCTTGACGCGGGCGCAGGATACGGCGCAATGAGCCTGAGGCTCCATAAGGCCGGTTACAGGGTTGAGGCGTGCGACCTTGACACTTCCGACTGGCGTGTTCCTGAAGTTCCTGTCCGGCAGCTTGATTTCAACAAGGAACTACCCGGCCTGGAGCCCACCTATGATGCGATTATTGCTGTTGAGGTTATCGAGCACCTCGAGAATCCCCGTAAGTTCCTGAGAGACTGCAAACGCATGCTTCGGCAAGGGGGAAGGCTGATTTTCAGCACGCCCAATGTACTGAATATTGACTCGCGCAGGATATTTGTAACAACCGGGCACCTTTTCTCCTACCGCTCCAAAAGCATCGCTGCCTCCGGCCACCTTTCCATCTTGCCTTACTGGCTGCTCGAGGAAATGATGGAGCTGGAAGATTACAGGATTCTGGCCCGCATATTCCTGTCAGGCGCCTTCAAGCGGCCAGGCCTGAAGAAAATCCTTTCTCCGTTAGCAAATCTGCTTCTGTTGCCGCTTGGCCTGAAAATTCCGCTTGCTGCGGCAAGGGGAATACATGTTGCGTTTGCTGCTGCCCCGAAGGAAGCCCTGTGATGAATGTTCTCGTGGTATATAACCAGTACCAGCAACCCGGCGGCGAAGATATTGCAGTCGCTTCAGAAAGCGAGCTTCTTCGGAGGCACGGGCATGTGGTCGTCGAGTATCGCCGCGATAATAACGATATCAAGAGTTACGGGCTTCTCAAGAAGGCTTCACTTTACTTCACCGCAACCTGGGCGAAGAGGTCTTTCAGAGAGATCAAGGAGTTGTGTAAGAATCACAAGCCGGATGTCGCGCACTTCCACAACACAACACCACTGATTTCTCCCTCGGCGTATTATGCGTGCAAGGAAGAGGGGGTGCCTGTTGTTCAGACGCTTCATAACTACCGGCTTCTATGCCCGGGCACGCTGCTCATGCGCAACGGTGTGGCCTGCGAAGAGTGCATCTTGCGCGATTTTCAGCCCGCATTGAAGCATAAGTGCTATCGCAACAGCTATTTCGCCACGCTTGCGCTTGTGAGGATGCTCAGGAAACACCGCTCCCTGGGTACATACGACAAGGTTGTTGATAGATACATCGCGCTTAGTGAATTTTCACGCAAGAAGTTTGTGGAGGGCGGACTGCCTGAAGATAAGGTTTCTGTAAAGCCGAACTTCGTCCTGGATCCGCCGGAGCCTCGGTTCGAAGGCGAGTATGCCGTCTACGTAGGCCGCTTGAGCGGGGAAAAAGGGATTTACGTATTGCTTGAAGCATGGAAAAAAGAATCCCAAATCCCACTTGTGGTTGTGGGAAGCAGTGACCTCGCAAAAAAGCTGCCCTCGACAGCTCCGCCAAGCGCGCGGTTTGCAGGTGAGGTTCCTCATGAAAAGGCAATCCAGATTATTCTTGGCGCGAAGTTTCTCGTCCTTCCTTCTCTTTGCTTCGAGGGGTTTCCGCTTGCGCTTGTTGAGGCGTTTGCATGTGGGAAGCCTGTGGTAGCCTCAAGGCTCGGGGCGCTTGAGGAAATTGTCAAAGACGGCGAGACAGGTCTTCTTTTTGAGCCGGGTGACGCAAACGACCTTGCGGCGAAAGTGAATAAACTAACCGAGGACCCGGCTCTCGTTGTGCAAATGGGTCGAAATGCATGGCTGGAGTTCAAGAGATCATATTCCGCCGAAGTTAACTATGAGCAACTCGTTAAGATATACAGCTCTGTAGCAAACGCACCGGTTGAGCAAAGAAACAGATTGACATAGATGCTGTTGGGAGTTTATTCTTAACCCGGATTTCCCATGGGAAGTCTCGATTAGTAGCAGCGGCGAGGTAGCGCAGGTGTTGTTGCTCTGGAGGGCGCTGCCTTGCCAGTGTAGAGCGAACGAAGGTATGGATTTTGCGCTTGCCTCGGACAAAACACAAGCACGGAGAGGTCCATGCGTACTGTTCCTGCTCTCTCACGGAAGATAACCATACGTGTCAATTAGGTGTATGGAATAAACTCCATAACTCTATGGAGTGAAATCCATAGTGACATAGATACTATTGGAAGTGTAATCTTAATATTCTTCGCCGTTTCTTTGGAGGCAGCTTGGAATGAATTGGGAAGGAAGAAAAGTACTGGTAACTGGAGGAGCTTCCTTTATTGGCTCTCACCTTGTCGACGCTCTGGTTGAGCGGGGAGCTTCGCTTTTTGTTGTGGATGACCTCAGCAGCGGCAGGCTGGAAAATATCCAGCAGCACGTTGACTCGGGCAAGGTGGAGTTTGTGAAAGCCGACCTGCGCGAGCCCGGCGTGGCGCGCGATGCGGTTCAGGGAATGAGCGTGGTCTTCCACCTTGTCGCTGACCACGGGGGACGCGCCTACGTTGACCTTCATGACGCCGAGTGTTCAACAAATGTGTTCCTCGACGGGCAGGTATTTTATGAATCGCTCAAGGCGAAGGTTGAGAAGGTGGTTTACGCGTCATCAGGCTGCGTTTACCCGAATGACCTGCAAACAGACACGGGCAAAGAACTCTATCTTACGGAAGACCTTGTAGGCCCGCCATACGACCGGCATCAACAAGCGGATAATATGTATGGCTGGGCCAAATTGATAGCCGAGATGGCGCTCAAGGCGTATGCAAGCGCGGGATGGACCAAGGCTGCTTCCTGCCGGTATTTCACAGTCTACGGCCCGCGAGGCAAGGAAGACCATGCCGTGATAGCCATGACTGCTAAGGCGTTTATCAAGCAGAACCCCTTCGAGGTCTGGGGCGACGGGCAACAGATTCGCAACTGGACCTATATTGACGACATAGTAAGCGGCACTGTCCTTGCTGCGGAAAAAATAGACGACGGGACAGCAGTAAACCTCGGGACTATGGAGCGAATCAAGGTTATTGATGCAGTCAAGGAAGTAATGCACTACATGGGACATGAGGCCGAGATTAAGCTTCTGCCGGATATGCCCACAGGCCCGCTTAATCGCGTTGCGGACAATTCGCTTGCGAAAAAGCTTCTCGGCTGGGAGCCAGAGTACAAGTTCATTGACGGGCTTCACAAGACCATCGACTGGTATGTCGCGAACAGAGATATCAAAGATGTACGCGAAAGAGTCGAGGGTGACCTGACCGAGAGGTAAACGTTGATTGACTATACTGACAGCGGACAGCTTGTTGATGCTCCCAGAGTGAACGTCCTCGGGGTAGGGATTAGTGTCATAAACATGTCAACCGCTCTTCAGACCATCGAGAGATGGATTGTCAAACAAGAACAGCACTACGTATGCGTTGTTCCTGTCTCGAGTGTCATGGCGGCACATCGCGACGATACCTTCAAGCGGATTCTGAACAACTCGGGTCTTACAACTCCCGACGGCATGCCGATGGTCTGGCTGGGAAAGCTTCACAGGTTCAGGGAAATCGACAGAGTCTACGGGCCTGACCTGATGCTCGCCCTTTGTGAGCGTGCAGCGGAGAAGGGGTATCGCAGTTTCTTTTACGGCGGGGCCGAGGGCGTACCGGAGCAGCTTGCCCGTACGCTGCAGGAGAGATTTCCCGGATTTGAGACCGCAGGCACGTTCTCGCCTCCCTTCCGCCCGCTTACGCCAGAAGAAGACGACCGGATGGTTGACATGATAAATAAGTCACGTGCGGACATCCTGTGGGTAGGCTTGGGATCCCCGAAGCAGGAAAGATGGATGGCCGCTCATTTACACAGGCTTGATACCCCGGCTGTGCTTGGAGTAG
>CAYWBA010000191.1:0-6480 GCA_964455955.1 uncultured Planctomycetota bacterium
CTCGTCGACAGGGGCGCCTCAGGGATTCTTGAATCCACGATTCCTGCTATAACCCCTGCTGCATGGAGCAGTTTTCAGACCGGCTTGAATCCAGGCAAGACTGGGATTTTCTTTTTCACAATTTGGGACAGACGAGAAAACAAAGTAGTACTCGCAAGCTCGGAGTTTCTGAATGACACTATATGGACCATCCTGAGCGAAGCTGGCATGCGTGTGGCAGTTGTCAATGTGCCTATGACGTATCCTCCCAAAGCTGTGAACGGCTACGTAGTTGCAGGGATGATGACACCTTCACTCAAATCGGAGTTCACCTTCCCCTCTGAATTCAGATCTGAACTGCTCAGAGTCATTCCCAACTACCAGATATACAGTCGACAGAACAAGCCGGAGAACCTGTGGTATCATCGAGAACTCGAAACCTTCCTCCAGCAGATGGGCGAGATGGTTATAATGCGGCGCGAAGTAGCTGAGCATCTCCTGCAAGAAGACGATTTCGACCTTATGATGATCCACTTTCAGGCGTCTGATATTGTCCAGCACACTCTCTGGGGCTATATGGATGAAACGCATTCTCTCTTCGATGCCCAGAAGAGACAACGCATATTCAGCGAATTCTATGCGAAGCTTGATGAAAATATGCAGAAAGTGTGCGAGGCTTTCCAGAGAAGAGCAGGTGAGGAAAGCTTAATTCTGGTGGTTTCCGACCACGGTTTTCAGAAGAACAGCAAGCGTTTTCACCTGGGCAACTGGCTTCGCCAAGAACGCTTCCTTGAAATAAATCGGCATGCCTGGCGCCAATTGCTGCTCGCCAGTCTCCTGAAACGTCTTGATATATTCAAGCTGCGCAGGAGGCTCTTGAAGGACGGCACGCGTGCCAAAGCGGAAGATGTGGTTGGCGGCCTCGCCTTTACTCATCCCTCGTTTGTTTCAGCAAAAAGCAGAACGTTCTCAGTGGGAGATGGTAACGAGGGGTTTGTGTATCTGCTCGAAAAAGAGGAACCGGACCGTCAGCGTACTTCCCAGGAAATCATAGATAAGTTGCTCCTAGTTAGGGATCCCGGCACAGGCAAACTCGTGGTACGAAAAGTATATCGCAAGGAAGAGCTATTCTCAGGTAGTAAGATGCACCTTATGCCTGACCTTGTTGTGGACCCTGTCTCCAGTTATTCGTGCAGAGGTTACTACACTCCCGGGCGTAGCGTGTTTCACGCAGTAAATCCCAAGGACGACTTCTCAATCGGCAGACACCACATTGAAGGGATGTTCATCGTAGCTGGCAAGCAGGTGAAACCCGCATGTGATTTGCGCGCACGACTGATTGACTTTGCACCGACAATTCTGCGTTATCTCGGTTTCGACATCTCAGCAGACATGGACGGGAATGTTCTTGACGAGTTGTTTGCTGAAAAGCTGTCAGACGGGAGAGCACTGCGGAAACATGAAAGACCATTGATTTCCTCAGAAGAGCGCATCAGAAGCACCTATTCTGAAGAAGAAGAAGAAATAATAAAGCAACGTTTGAAGGACTTGGGATATCTGTGATGAGATAAACGCGTGCCCAAGCGTACTCTGACAGTGCAGAATTACTGCTAAATGAAGAAACCTGATGAACGTCTGTGTTTTCGAGGTCAACTATCTTGGCGATTTTATCTGCATGATGCCGACAATTGCCGGGCTCCGCAAGATGATGCCAGAAGCTAATATAACACTGGTGACCTCAAGCGTTGGCGAAGAGCTTATCCAGCATTCAGAACTTGTAGACGAAATACTTTCGTTTGACTTCGACGAGTATCGCAGGCTCTACAAGCATCCCGTGAAGCTCTGGAGACTTGCATCAAAGCTGCGCAAGCGGAAATTCGCGGCTTCCATAAGCGCTCATGACGAATGTACAACTACAGCTCTGGTTGCGAAAATGGCGAAGATACCCATAAGAATCGGCTTTTACTCGGCTGCCAAAGGGGACTTTCTCTACTCCGACCGGCTTGGATTTGACCCCGACTTGCACGTGATAGAGAATAGATATAAAACTCTGGCTGTTTTGGCTGATAAGATTGGTCTGCCGGAGGCACCGCGCCCGGTTGAGAGAGTTCCGATTCCTTACGGTGATAAGGAAAATGAGAAAGCTTCCAGCTTAATTGGTTCACTTGACTGCAAAAGGGTTGTAGCAATTCACCCATTTGCAAAATTTCCTTACAAAGAGTGGCCGGTTGAGAGGTTCGTGGAGGTTGCAAAGCGTATTGTTACGCTGGAGAGGGATGTTGGCTGTCTGATAATTACTGGCGGCAGAAGTATTCCGGATGTTTCGCACCCACGAATTCAGATAATTGAACAAACTACTGTCTTGGAGCTTGCCGCTCTTCTTGACAAAGTAGATGTATTCCTGGGGAATAATTCGGGTCCTATGAATATTGCCAATGCCCAGGGAACACCTGCGATATGGATAAGCGGGCCTTCGCCGTCATATTGGGATGCCTTTTGGAATGATGCCTATCTGAAAAAAATTTGTGCCGACGTTCCTTGCCGACCGTGCGAAAGACGGGGCTATGTTCCCAAGAAATGCACAAACGAGAAAACTCCTATGATATGCATGGAATCAGTTGAAGTTGAGCAAGTTCTGGACAAAATAGTGACAGCACTCGAAAAGGTTGACAATTGAACTCATCTAAACTAATAAACAGCGAGAGATTTCATCTTATCTCACGTATGGCGATTTATCTTCTTTCAATCGCCCTGGTGGTGGCTCTTTGCATAGCAATTGCGTTCCAATCCTACGCTTCCGCCGTCGTTATGGTGATGGTTATCGTGGTTACGCTCGCAGTCATGTCCACGGCCCATTTTGTCTCCCTTACACTTCTTTATGTGGTGCTGCTTGTCATGGCGCACTTCCTCAAGAGAACAGTTTTTCTTTTCGGAGACCAGTGGCCGCAGTCACAATACCTTGTTCTTGCTATGCCCTATGTCGTATTGCTCCACCTGTTGGTGAGGACTTTTCGTGAAGACGACCTGAGAAAAGACGACACTATCGGGATAGTGTTTCTTCTCTTCATCGGCATGCTTCTTGTAAGCACATGGCTTAATGTTAGGTCAGGACTTATGGCAACCGTGCTTGCCACAGGTTACGCAATATTTCCCATGATGGCGTTCTTTGTTTACAGGAAGGCGGCCAAAACCCCACGTTTCATAGATAAATTTTGTCTGACTGTTGTAATACTTGGCGCAGTCATGGGGACATACGGGATGACGCAGTTTCTATTCGGCCCGGGACCTGTCGAGATGGCGTGGGCAAAGGCTTCTTACCGTTTCTCCATACAGGCTATTAGAGTTTATAATCAATACATAGTAGGTCCTTCCGACACCACGTACATGAGGGCGTTTTCGTTCTTTCACAGCACGCACAGCTTCGGTTTCTATCAGGTCGGGGCGTTTATTGCGCTTCTTGTTTACAGGCTGAGGAACCGCCTTTCTGCCGGCATGACAATTTTTCTTGGCGCGCTCATACTATCCGGCTTGCTTGCTTCTTTTACCCGCGCGCCGTGGTTTGCGTTGCTGGTCTGCCTGTTTCTTTCCTTGTGTGCTCCTTTGTATCGCCGCTTGCCGACATTAGCCTTGTTTGCAGGAATAATCGCGGGCTTCTTCATTACAACTTACGCCGCCGGTTATGCTTACGAACACATTTACCCGGCGCAACGGGGGGGTATATACAATGACGTCTACATTGCTGGCGCTTTCACCGCCGGCAGCCTTGGTGCGCGCACTGATGCTATCCCAAAGCTGTTTGAGTTGGCGAAACAATTCCCTATAACAGGCCTTGGCACAGGCGTGTCCTACGGAATCTCCGCCAAGGTAACGGGTTCGCTCGCCACTCCAAAAGGCAGAAAGAACCCAATTGATGAGAGACACAACTATTTGGGGGGGCTAATATGGCAAGCAGGGTTGCCTGCATTGTTGTTATTTTTAGGATTTATGTATCTTGCAGTTGCCGCCGGACGAAAACGCTTGGCCTCAGCAAACCCAGTTGACAGAAAGGTTGCAGCTCTGATGCTCAGCCTTGTGGTTGCGGTTTTCCTTGCCGGAGCGTTTGGTCCGACTCCCACGAGTGAGGCTCTGTTTCTGGGATGGTGCGGGATAATTGTGGCTGGGGCTGCCGGCAGGAAGAAGCAGGAGCGACAGGCACCTGATGAGGGCACCGATTCGGAAAGGGCTAACTAACAAAGCTTCAACGTGTGGGGTAATTAAATACCCCTATTTATACGACCTCATAGCTCTCTTACGGGCGCCATCCATTTTTTATTTCAGGCTAACGAACAATTGAATTGTGGCTGAGAGGGTGCTATTATTCGGGCTCGGGCAGACTGGAAGGCCCATCAAGAAAGGAAGATATTGGATGGCGAAGGAAACTCAAAGCGAACAGAATGATTCACAGTCTTTGAATATCCTGGCCATTATTCCGGCACGCGGCGGCTCAAAGGCTCTGCCGGGAAAAAACATAAGACCCCTACTGGGAAAGCCGCTGATTAACTACTCGATTGACGCAGCTCTGCAAAGCTGCTATAAGCCCCGTGTAGTTGTCTCTACCGACAGCGAAGAAATAGCCGCAGTAGCGCGCGAAGCTGGAGCAGAAGTGCCTTTTGTCCGGCCGTCCGAGCTCGCCACGGATACAGCTCCCACGCCCCCGGTCATCAAGCATGCACTACAGTGGCTCGAAAGTAATGAATCATATCAGCCTGACATTGTGGTGCTCTTGCAGCCCACTTCTCCTTTACGAAGGGCGCAACATATTGACAAAGGAATAAAGACATTGCTTAATACGGGGGCTGATTCAGTAGTCAGCGTATGCGAGGCCGAACACTCGCCATATTGGATGAGGATTATTGACGAGGAAGGTTTCTTAAAGCACTTCGTTGAGGGTTCAGAGAAGTACGGCAGGAGGCAGGATTTGCCTACAGTATACAGAATCAACGGGGCTCTTTACATCACCAGGCCGTGGGTTATAATGAGTGGAACTTTGCTGGCCGGGGATGTCCGGCCTTTCATAATGGACTGCGGAGATTCTGTTGATATTGATGACGAGATTGATTTCCTGCTGGCAGAATTGCTGCTTGAGCGCAGGCATGGTGAACAAGGATAATGAGGTGCCCGCAATCACCATGAGAGAGGAAAAGTTTATATGAAAGTGCTGTTTGTTCAACCACCACACTACTTTGGCAGGGAATCAAGACGACCTGCTTGGTTCCCAGTTGGTTTTGGATATCTGACAGCCAGGCTACTGGAAGAACACCACGAAGTGGAAGTTTTCGATATCTGGGCCTACCAGCTTACGAAAGAACAAGTTCTGCAGAGAATTCCAAAGCTTGACTATGATGTTGTCGGCATAACCGCCCTTTCTACACAGTACAGGTACGTCAAATGGTTAGCAGAACAACTGAAGCGTCACAGTGACAATCCCGTGGTTTTGGGAGGTGCTCTGGCAACCTTTTCGCCGGAGGTTGTGTTGAAGAACACGCTCGTTGACATATGCGTCATCTCAGATGGCGATGTCTCCTTTCCCAATCTGCTTAGGAACCTGGACTATCCGCAGAAAGTCAATGGAATTGTCTACCGGCGGGATGGTGAGGTTGTGTTTACTCCGTCACAAGAGTATGTACGCGACCTGGATTCTCTCGGGTTTGCGGTAAGGGACAGAAATGTCTTCGCCACGGAAATCTACTTGAGAGAGGCGCGAGTCACAGGTGTTCATCCGGGCGTGAAGACCATGAATGTCATGACAAACCGGGGATGCCCCTATTCCTGTGACTTTTGCTCTAGGACGTTTCATGGTGTCCGAAGCCGCTCGATACCGCACGTGCGCCGAGAAATAGAAATGCTCAAAGAAGAATTTGGAGTGGGGGCTATACTTTTCAATGATGAGCTTCTCGTACTGAACAAGAAACGCACATATGAGCTTTGTGAAGCCATTAAGCCGCTGAAAGTATTGTGGCAGGGTCAGGCACGCGTCAATACTGTTGACGCGGATGTCCTGAAATGCATGAAGGATGCGGGTTGCATGGCGGTGGGGCTGGGAATCGAGTCCGGGAGTCAACGTATTCTTGATGCTATGAACAAAAAGACTACTGTTGAGCAAAACCTTGCTGCAATAGAAGCAGCCCGGAGCGTTGGACTGGAGGTTATAGTTCAGTGCATCTACGGCTATCCCGGTGAGTGTGATGAGACTATCAGAGAAACAGTTGATTTCTTCCGCCGGACCCATACATATCACAGGAAGTTTTTCGTACTTACACCGCTGCCGGGCTCGCCTGTATACCAGCGTTGTATTGAACAAGGGGTAATTCCTGATGA
Organism: uncultured Planctomycetota bacterium; assembly: GCA_964455955.1. Classification (GTDB taxonomy): domain Bacteria; phylum Planctomycetota; class SKW154; order SKW154; family DAOVDS01; genus CAYWBA01. Next base: position 6,337 of record CAYWBA010000191.1, read on the forward strand.
AGACGATTACCTCTCGGAGCTTGAGGCGGGCTACACTGCTGACCGTAAAGTCCTGGTTAATCTCACAGGTTTTTCCGAGAAAGAGTTCCACGACAAGAAGTGGTGGATGGAGTATCGTATAGTATGGAATTATTTCTTGCACCA
>CAYWBA010000192.1:0-6451 GCA_964455955.1 uncultured Planctomycetota bacterium
CCCTCTTTCCGGCACGCACCTTTCTTTGTCTGGTTCGGCACGCGCGATTTCCTGCACAAGCAGTACGGGTTTCGCACCCACATCCTGAAAAATGAAGGGCACAAAGTGAAATTCATATACAAGAAAGGCGCAGGCCACGGCGCTACAAAAGAATCCATGACAGAGATGATGAAGTTCCTAATGAAGCAGTCATTAGATGTACCACAGCCATCCAAAAAGACGCCATCGAAGAAGAAATCAACCAAGAAAGAAAAGCCCTGAAAAAAATTACGCTCCGGCCGCCTCTCAGAAGAATTGAAACCCCTTGCCATTATCCTCGTTATAATCTCATAGGCAGATTCTTTTCGAGAGGTGGTGAATGAAACGATTACTGACAGCTCTTCTGCTTTTTGTTCTAACGGTAAGCGCCACCGTCGCATATTGCCAGGAGCCTGCCGCGCCCGCCGGGACAACCGCAATCGAAGACCCGGTTCAAATAACTTCGGGCCCGATTACAGGTGAAGTGAAGGACGGCGTGCGCTGCTACAAAGGCGTACCGTATGCTGCCCCGCCGGTCGGCGAGCTGCGGTGGAAGCCGCCCCAGCTCCACAAATCCTGGAAGGAACCAAGAACTTGTACTGAGTTCGGCCCCTCCTGCCCGCAGCACAAGGACGAGGTCACCAGGGGCCTGGGCAAAATGGACGAGGACTGCCTGTACCTGAACGTCTGGACGCCTGCGAAAACCGGGCAGGAAGCCCTGCCTGTCATGGTCTGGATTCACGGCGGGGGTTTTGTTATCGGCTCCGGCTCGCTTGCGCCCTACCATGGCGAAAACCTTGCCGGGCGCGGGGTTGTCGTTGTAACGATAAACTACCGGCTCGGTGTTTTCGGCTTCTTCGCGCACCCCGGGCTCAGCGCGGAATCGCCTGACAAGGTCTCCGGCAACTACGGCCTGCTCGACCAGATTTTCGCGCTCAGGTGGGTCAAAGAGAACATAAAGAAGTTCGGCGGCGACCCGGGCAATGTCACAATTTTCGGCGAGTCCGCAGGCGCGGTCAGCGTCTGCGCGCTCATCGCCTCCCCCCTGGCCCGCGGCCTGTTCCACCGCGGTATTGTCCAGAGCGGGTCCGCGCCGCCGGACATGCCGTACCTAAGGAAGGATGCAGGCAGGCTGATGAGCTGGGAGTCGAAGGGCGTGCGGTTCGCAAAGAAAATGGGCGTGGACAAGGCCGAGGGCGTGATTGCGGAGCTTCGCAAAAAGTCCTGGCAGGAAATACTCGACGCTGACACAACCAGGATAACCCTGCCCGGCTCGACACCCATGCTCTGCATTGACGGGCACGTGCTACCCGACGCGCCGTTAAACATTATCAAGTCAGGCAAGGGCGCGAAAGTGCCGCTGGTAATAGGCACAAACAAGGATGAAGGTACTTTGTTCACAATAAGGGTCAAAGTAAACACTGTCCGGCGGCTCCGCGCCTTCTGGCGGATGCTGTTCAGGGACAAGACGCAGGAAGCTCTCAAGCTCTACAATGTTACAGATGACGCCTCCGCCGCCAAAGCGTTCAGCAACTGGCTCGGTGATGCGTTCGTGGTCGCTGTTCGGCGGACTGCGCGTGCACATGCCGCTTCGGGAAACAAAACTTACCTTTACCACTTCACTCGTGAGCCGCGGTGGGCGAAGCTCATCGGCCTGGGGAGCTTCCACGGATGCGAGATACAATACGTTTTCGGCACACAGCCTCGGCTCGGCCGTTTCAGAAAAGCAGACAGGGAAATATCAGGTAACATGATGGGGTACTGGGCCCGGTTCGCAAAATCCGGCGACCCGAACGGCGAAAGTTGCGTGAAGTGGCCCGCCTACACGGCGGAAAAAGATGAGCACCTGATAATTGACACTGAAATCAAGGCTGGCAAAGACCTGCGAAAAAAATACTGCGACTTCCTCGACTCCGTCCGCAAACCTTAGCCTCCACTTTACTCTTACCGGCCTGCGCAAGGAGGCGAGGTGGGCAGAGAGGGATAGCATCCCTGGATTCAGTCGTATTTCTTTTTATTCATTTCTTAGGGCGGTGAAACTGTTTTCCATGTGTAGCATATCTGCCATTTTCAACAAAAGTAACAGGGAGTGCGAACTTTTTAATAAGGATAATCCGATATGGATATGATTTCTCTTTACGCTTCCCAGCCTTGAATTCATACCTCACAACAATCCTTTTCCCATCCAAGTTGTTTCCTTCCAGAGTGACGCTTGGCGTTTCTATCGTATGTAAAGTGTCGAAGTATCCTCTGAATATCGCAATAATCATATACTTGTTGAAATTTATGTTAGAGATTTCCTCTGGTGCACTCTTCGATATGCCCAGCTTTACCCAGTCAGCTCGGTCTCCTATCACGAAAAAATACGGGCCGAGCTGGAAATTAGTCAAGTTCTCAAATTCCTTTATGATTTCAATTTTCTTCTTTTTAAATTTTGTCGCTTCTAAGACTCTTATATTTTCCATTTCAATGACATCATAGGTGTTTCCAAATCTATCCTTTGTTTTCTTATAAATTCCAATGACTTCTATCCATAGCTGTTCCCAATCTTCTTTTTTGTGGAAGTTGTATTCATGGATCTGGTAGCATTTTTCCGCTTTCTTGCCTGTCAGGTGGTAATAATAACTCTTGTTCTCGGAAGTGCTCCAGAGGCCCACAACCCACATTGAAGGAGGCTTCTGCTCGCCACGTACGGGCATCCCGGTGAGAAATCCTCTTATTCTTGCCTTCTTGTTTAGATATTCTGCAGGTATTCCTTTTTCTCTGAAAAAAGGGACTTCAACAGCATCTAATATCCATCCAGCCCGCTGTTGAACTTGATAATCTTTACCAGTGTCGAGCAGTTCCTTGAGATACTGGCGTACAGGTTCTCCAATCTTTATTAGTCCTTCAATTGCATTTTCTCTCTCTTCTGGTTTCTGACCCCCAAGTTTCCCGGCCAAAGACTTAATCTTGTTCCTAATCTCTGGTGAAATCTCTTCTTCTTGCTTTCCCTGTGTCTTATCATCTTTTTTCTCAATGCCTTGTTGTTTAGGTTTTTTCTCTTGTGCATGGAGACATGCGCCTGCCGATACCAGAACGCCTGTCACAAGCCAGACCAGTAATGTTCTTCCAGACATCCATCCTCCTCCCATGAAAATGCGCAGGATTTACAGGTCGTAGTGGTAGCCGCCTTTCTCAAATTAGACTCAGGGCAGCGAGCCGGGGTTCTCGTGATTTGGTGAAAACCGGTAAAAACCGGGGGACACAATACGGATTTAGTTGTGGGCACACAAATTGAAACAGAGTCCAACCACCCGCGGGCAGAAGATTTAGCCGGCGGGCTTGCCCGCCGAGAAAAACGTGATGCAATTAACAACACGGCGAACAAGTTCGCCCGCTAAATGCCTGCGTTAGACGCCGTCGGCATGCTGAATCCCGTACCACAAAACCATTTTCTCTTGTTCCCAAAACAAAAAGATTTCTTTTCTCTTTCTTATCTCCGTGTCCTTTGCGCCTCTGTGGTGATAAGGGTTCCGGGCCACTCATGGGCGCAACCCCTGTGAATATACCCGCGGGCTGAACCCCGCGGCTTGTAATACCTGTATTTGTTAATCTTCCCGCCCACATCGGCCGCAAAACCCTTCCCAGCCCGGGATAGAGGACATCGCCAAACATGCGCCAAATTTTTCCATGCATCGCTGACACCAAAAAGATGTGCTATTTTGAAGATTTTTTTGCTCCGCAACGGCCAGTCAGCCAAGATGTTGCGTAAACAGCCCAAAATTGCAAAAACTTGTGTGGCCTAAAAAGGCGAACATTTCCCCTATATAGATGGAGGGCAACAACAAGGCTGAGCCTTGACCCAGGGCACCTTACAGATTGACAGGCTGGGATACTGGATGGTGGTAACTACAAGTCGGACACAAGCAGGGATGAGGCTTGAGGCATGAGGCTTGATTTGACATTGGGATTTTGACATTGACTTGACATTTGGATTTTGGAATTTGGATTTTGTTATGGGTTCATCTGTGGTAAAATTCGCCCTAACTCGGTGTAAGGTAAGATGTTGCACATGTCCATCACATCTATCTCGACGCAACCTGCTTATGTAGCAACAGGTTATGTCCATCTCCAATTCACGCTGTCCCACGCAAATGTAGCAGAGACCCCCTGTAAATCTGTAAATACATGTTGTAAGTCGTTGGTATATAAGGAACTCTATTTACAGACGGCTTTCACAGATGGTTTGCACCGTTGGGTGGGGTTGAAAACAGGGTTACCGGCAGCTTTGGGGAGTAAAAACGGTATTGGGGAGGGGACAAGGTTGACAGTGGTGGATTTCGTGGTAAAATGCGCCCCAAGGCGATTGGAGGAGCAGAGTTGACTGGACGCAAGAAGGCGAAGCTGGTTCTTGAGGACGGAACAACCTACCGCGGGGAGATGTTCGGCGCTTCAAAGAGTGTTGCGGGCGAGGTGGTTTTCAGCACCGGCATGGTGGGTTATCCCGAATCAATGACCGACCCCTCATACTGCGGGCAGATACTGGTCTTTACGCAGCCTATGATTGGAAACTACGGCGTACCGGCGAAAGGGGCTGACAAATACGGATTCCCTCAGGGTTTTGAGTCTGAGAAAATACACGTGCTGGGGATAGTGATTGGCGACCTGTCGGAGGACTTCGAGCAGTACGGGCACGACCGCACGCTGGAGGAGTGGTGTATCTCGGAAGGGGTGCCGGGCATAACGGGGGTTGACACCCGCGCGCTGACCCAGCAGCTTCGCGAGGAAGGGACTATGCTGGGCAAGCTGATTGCCGGGCGCGGCACCCTGCCCTTTGTGGACCCGAACAGGACCAACCTGGTCGAGGCGGTTTCCGCGCGTGAAGTCACAACCTATGGCAAAGGTGAAAAGAAGGTGGTTCTGCTCGACTGCGGGGTGAAGCTTTCGATAATTCGCAGCCTGCTTGCGCGCGGGCTTTCAGTTACCCGGGTGCCGTGGGACTACGACTTCCTGCCGCTGCTGAAGGATTCGCACAGCGCGCTTCTGCTGTCCAATGGCCCGGGCGACCCGAAGATGGTGCCTGAGATGGTAAAGAATGTGAAGCGGGCATTCCGGCTTGGCAAGCCTGTTATGGGGATTTGCCTCGGCATTCAGATAATGGCGCTTGCGGCCGGGTTTGACACCTACAAGCTCAAGTACGGCCACCGCTCTGCGAACCAGCCGGCGGTTGACCAGGAGAGCGGGCGGTGCTACATAACGAGCCAGAACCATGGCTTCGCGGTCAGGGGAGATTCAGGGCCATCAACGTGGCGGGTCTGGTTCACCAACGCAAATGATGGGACGGTCGAGGGGATAGCGCACAGGGAAAAGCCGTTTTTCGCAGTGCAGTTTCACCCGGAAGCATCACCCGGTCCGACAGATACAGGCTTCCTGTTTGACAGGTTTCTGGACCTCCTCGATTAGCAAGGAGCCCGGTTTTACTTATGAGATGTAAAGATGGGTCAAGCCAAGGGACAGAGAGGGAACAAGTCAATAGCAACAAGAACGGGTGGGTTGCCGAAAGGGCCCGGCGTTTACCTGTTCAAGGACCGGGCCGGGCAGGTCATATATGTCGGAAAGGCGAGCAACCTGCACAGCCGCGTTTCGAGCTACTTCCACCGCGGCGTAACAGACCTCAAGACAGCAGCGCTTGTTGCTTCGATTTGTGACCTGGACCATATTGAGACCGACTCCGAGGTGGAGGCGCTGCTCCTCGAGTCGAGGTTGATTAAGGACTACCGCCCCAAGTATAACAGCGACCTGAAGGACGATAAGTCGTACCCCCTGATTGCCATAAGCAGGGAACCCTTTCCCTCGGTCTCGATTACGCGAAACAGGGGCCGGGACTCGCAGTATATCGGCCCCTTCGTCGCGGCGAAGGAACTCAAAGGCGCTTTGCCTCTCTTGCAGCGGATTTTCAAGTTCAGGACGTGCAGCCGCCACATCAGCCCGGAGAAGACGCGCGGCAGGCGCCCTTGCCTGCTTTACCACATAGAGCGATGCAGCGCGCCATGTGCAGGTAGGGTTTCGCTTACAAGCTACCGCAGGCAGATACAGAACTTCAAGAAGTTCCTGAAACGTGGCAAAAAGGAGCTTCTCTCGCAGCTCAAACAGCAGATGCGGCGGGCTGCCGAGAGCCTTGATTTTGAGCAGGCGGCGTGGCTGCGCGACCAGATAACCGCGTTGGAGCAAGTGCACCGGCTTGCCCAGCTTGTAGGCGCAGGCGAGGGGCCGGTGCACGCGGATGCCAAAAGGCTTGCGCGAGCTTCGCAAGGTACTCAGGCTCCGGCAGGTGCCGCGGCTCATTGACGGGATTGATGCCGCCGCGATATCCGGGAAGGAAGCGGTGGGGAGCGCGGTTGTCTTTCTTGACGGTGAGCCGCACAAGGCATCTTACCGGCAGTACAAGATA
>CAYWBA010000193.1:0-1714 GCA_964455955.1 uncultured Planctomycetota bacterium
TCCGCGGTAAGCCCCAGCGGCACAAAGAGCAGACGGATATAATGAGCTGCGCCGCGAAGCATTGTAAGCGAGGATGTATAGAAGGAACCGCCCCAATAGCCCACCCACTGGTCCTTTACAGCGAGCGGGTTTTTGAGAAAAAAGGTCGCAAAGATGAAAAACAGGGCCAGCAGAACGACCGGCGCGTAGATATTAAGGTTTGGGCTCTGGAGTGTTTCACGCGCGAAGCCGACAAGCCTGCCGCGGCGCTCTTTCAGATAACGGCCAAGGTCAAACAATAACATTACCGCAGGCAGTGTTATTGCCATCTCTTTCGCCATGAATGCGAGGGCGAAAAACACGGGAAGCAGCACAGTGTGTCGGCGGCGCGGGCTCTCCCTGTACTTCAAAAATGAAAGGAACGCCAGGAGATAGAATATGGTGCAGAGTACATCCTTGCGCCCGGTAAGATATGCGACAGATTCGGTATGGACAGGGTGGACTACAAAGACAAGGGTCGCTGCCAGCGATGCGCCATAGTGGCCTGTGAGGCGCTTGAGCACCAGGAACACAAGGACAGAGGCGATGATGTGATAGAGTATATTTGATATGTGGTAGCCCACAGGAGAGAGTCCCGTAAACTGGTAGTCAATGGCATACGAGAGAAAGCGCAGCGGGCGGTAGGATGGGTCAATCTTCGTTCCTTTTCCTGTGATAGGGATGTATGAGAACATGTTGGCGAAAATCCGCGGCACATTGGAGAGACTGCGTATGGTGGTGTTATCGCGTATCATCTTGACATCGTCAAAGACGAATTCGCCGTAAAGAGTTCCGCTGTAGACGAGGGTCGCAGTGATAGCGATAAGCATTGCTGCAAGCACCAGCTTGCGCCGCTTTGCGATAGTATCCAAGGTGGCTTGTTCGCGGGTTTTCATAGCCTCGGCCATATGCAGATTCTACTTCGGACTACCTCTTTGGTCAAGCTCAGCGCCCGTGGGCGAGAGCAGGTAAATGTTGGAAATCGCAAACGCTTTCGGCCAAATTCTCCCGAAAGCTAAGCGGATTGAACCCAGTCCCGGAAATTCAGGCAAAAGAGGAAGCGGCATTTGCCGGTGCACAACCAAACCGGTCTCTTCGAACAGCTTGTGCGCCTTTTTGTCGTTGAAGGTGTGCAGGTGTGCCGGGTTTTTGGCGAAAACGTTCTTTAGTGAGTGGAAGACATTGCTCTCGTTCGGCAACGAAACGACGATGTAGCCTCCAGGGGCGAGCACTTCTGAAAGTTTCCTGAGAACCTCCACCGGACGGTGCAGATGCTCAAGGACTTCGAGGCAGAAGACAGCATCATAGGAGCCTTTGATAGCGGTGTTTTCAATATCAGAGACGTTTGCGCAAACGCCGCGCTTTCGGGCTTGCGCCACGGCAACGCTGGAAACGTCAAATCCCTCAGCGGAAAACCCAGCGCTGCTGAGGGCTGAAAGGAGGATCCCCTCGCCACAGCCCACATCAAGAGCTGAGCCGCCGCTGACCGGCAGTATTGAGAGGGCAGCTTTCGCGCGCCCACCGGCCCGGCGGCGAGAACGAGATGTTGCAGCATAACGCCAATTGCGACCATAGTCCACGCCGATAACATCAGTTAGGAGGTCGGTAAGAGCAGGCTCAAGGTTCGGGCTGGCATGGGAAGCACCTTTTCTCAGGCGGGCCAGCAGCTTGCTGTTGCCGAGCAGTATCGTAAGCT
>CAYWBA010000193.1:1724-6411 GCA_964455955.1 uncultured Planctomycetota bacterium
CGTCACGGACTATTTGCGGAATATCGCCGACCTTAAAGCCAACGACTGGCAAACCGCTCTGCATGGCTTCCAGAACGCTTACAGGCCTTCCTTCTGTGAGGCTTGGAAGAACGAGGATGTCGGCTGCGCACATATATCTTGCGACAATGTTGTTGGGCACGGCGCCCGGCAGCATAACAGATTTGGAGGCGGCTTTCTGAAGCAGTTTTGGCCGAAGCGGTCCTTTTCCAAGCATCACAAAACGCACGCCGGGATTTGTGTTTGTCAGTCTTTGCGCGTAATCGAAGAACACGTCGGCACCTTTTGGCTCTGTCATATCCCCGACAAAAAGGATAATTCTTTCCCGCAGTGGCAAGTCCAGCTCGCGTCTTGCCCGACTTTGCGAGCCGCGGAAAAACAGTGAAGCGTCAACTAAGGGTGGTGAGTAAAACAGTTTCCAGGAAGGTACGCGAAAGTTTGTCTTAAGCGTCCGCATAAGGTCTTTGCCAAGTGCAAGAACACGGTCGCAGACTCTCAGGACGAATCTGGTAAGCATGCGCAGTAGAGGATTGCGACGCGCGTAAACATTTATATCGGAGCCGTGTGCATGGACTACAAGCGGGAGCCTGAGAAGCAAAGCAGCAACCGCGCCGATAAGGCCAGAAGGCAGGACCCAGTTGGCGTAGATAAGATCGACACGTTCCTGGCGGGCTATTCTCAAAGTTGCTCTCAGGCCACTTACAAAATAAGAGACAAGACGCGGAACTGGCAGGCCGGTGTGTTGCTTAAGAATTCGTCCACCGGAGTGGTAGGGAAAGCGTACTATTTCGTACTCAGCGGCACTTTCATAGACAGGATCGGTATGATATACCCGCGGTGCAAGAACCGTTACTCTGAAGTTTTGTGAAAGAAGACGGGTTGCGTTAGCAATAAAGACGGCGCGGGAAGGCTCCGTAGGCCCTGGAAATGCAGCGGTGAGGAGCAGAACATGTTGCATGTCTTTCCGAGATTCTGTGCTCATTGGTCGTGGGTGGTTTCACGGTCTTTTAACGAAGACTTAATGATTTCTTTTACAGAATAGTTCTTGACTGCCATCGCGCGAGTGTGGATTGTAAGCTCGCAGATAAAGCCGGCGAGTACAAGCTGCACGCCGACTGCAAGCAACAGCACCCCCAGTATCAGCAGTGGGTAGCGGTACTGGATGGAGCCTGTGGCGATTCTGAGGCAGGTTATATAGCTGCAGATTACGAGGCCGGCAAGACCCATGAGTGTGCCAACGGCTGAGAGCACGTGTGCTGAGCCCTTGTAGAAGCGGGAAAGCGCGAGCGCGGTAAAGATGTCAACCACAGCGTGCAGGATGCGGGATGTGCCATACTTACTCTTTCCATGTTCGCGCGGCCTGTGGTTTACAACAACCTCACCGACACGGAAACCCTGCCACGCAGCTATCAGCGGGATTAGGCGGTGGCGTTCGCCCTGGAGCGGCACTGCAGAAGCAACATCGCGCCGCATGGCTTTAAGGCCGCAGTTAATGTCGTGAACCACTCGAAAGCCTGTTATTTTCAAGGCGAAGTTGTACAGCCGGGACTGAAGCCGCTTGTAGAAAGAATCACGGCGCGGCTTCCGCCATCCACACACGAGGTCCAGGCCATCCTGCAACGCTTCAAGGAGTCTGGGTATATTGGCAGGGTCATCCTGGAGGTCGGCATCGATGGTTATGATAGTGTCCCCGGCGGCTTTCTCAACTCCCACGGCGAGGGCTGCAGACTTACCATATTTTCGCCGCAGGGAGACGAGCGTAAGCTGGGCGTATTTGGCCAGCGAGCCCCGGGCAACCGCAAAGGAGGCATCTGTGGAACCATCGTCAACAAGGATAACTTCGGAAGGTGTGCCAAGCTTTCTCAGTTCCAAGAACACCGAATCAATCAGTTGGACAAGAGAATCTTCTTCGTTGTGGAAAGGCACAATTACAGAAATCAACTGCTGCCGCCCGGTACTGTCAATGTTGTACCCGGCGGCAGCAGGCTTGCTGGACATTATGTGGTCTTTGACTTGCCTTTCCGTATCAGACCTCCAGATGAAAATCTTCCCTGAGAATGTCAAGGAGGTCCCAGAAATTGTGTATCTCGTAGCTGGGCTCCGTCTTGCCCTGCAAGTCGATGTAACGGCCGGAACGGCGGTTTCGCACCGTTATCATGCCGATTTCGTTCGGCGGGTCAATGTCATTTATCGGGTTGTCGCCTATGTACATGGACTCCGAGGGCCTTATGTTGAGATCACTGCATGCGCGCTGGTAGAGCTTGATGTTAGGCTTGGATATGCCTATCTGGTCTGATATGAATATTGCGCTTGGCGTCAGGTAAGGCAGTACTTTAAGCCGGACCAGTTTTTCCGCTTGCTTGATTGTTATCCCTGCGGTGATGACGCCCAGGATGAGGTCGCTGTTGTAGAGGAGTTTGAGAACTTCGAGCACATCGTCGTAGGCGTTGAGGTGGCGGAACTTGGTATCGTGATAGGCCATAACAGCTGCTGCAACTATTACTGCGGGGTTAATGCTTTTGTACAGGCGTCGTGGAACCCGCAACAGTAACTTGTCGAAGTGGTGCTCGTAGTTTGAAGAAAACTCGTGTACTATTTCGTCAAGTTCCTGGCGAAGGTTGTCGGCTGGCATGCGCAAGCCTGCTTTAATCATGGCTCGAACAGAGTTTTCGCGCGCCATTTCCGAGAACTCATAAGTGGAGTAAAACGTGTCATCGATGTCGAAGAATATCGCCTTCAGGCGAGCCATACTCAGCCCTTTCCAAGATTCAAAAGACCCGCCTATGGCAATTAACAGCGGGTCTCTTGTTTGATGCCAACTCTGTGCAAAGGTGCACTTATTCTGTGCCGAACTGGGCTTTCTCCTCTTCGCGGATAATCACTATACGGCCGGTTATCAGAATAGCCAGATTCCTGCGCTCATTCACATAGCCCTTGCGTTTAAAGATCCAGTTGAGTATGGGTATCTTGTCAAGTATGGGTATGGATGTGACGCGCTTACGCTCGGTCACTTCCTTGAGGCCACCAATAATGGCCGTACCACCGTCGGGAATGGTAACGGAGGTGAAAGCCCTCTCGATAAATATCTCGGGGATTTCAAGCACATCGGCATTGATAACCGTCCTGGTGTAAGTACCTATGTTGATAAATATGGTAGAGATGGTCGGCGTGGTCAGTGCGGAGTAGGTGGGCCGGACATCTATGGTGATGTACTTTCTGTCAGAGGAAACAACCGGGCGCACATCAAGTACGAGACCCTCCTGGAAGCATCGAATTATGGGGTCTGCTATTTCCATAGGCGGCATACCGGGGATAGCCATTATGTCGTAGTCGGCGACGTATGCGCGCTGCAGCAGTATGCTTATGTACACGCGCTGGGCGTTGTGAGCAGTGACTATTGCACTGGCCATCCTGTGCAGCTTAAGCGTTTCTTCGCGTGCGTGCAAGATAGCGTTTACCTGGAAAGGGTCTATCCAGGTGGAAGAAAGCCAGAGGCCGCCGTCAACCTGGGGTATAATACGGTTGCCAGGCAGCATGAAGTTCTGGATATCAAACATGTGCTGGAGACGGCCGGCGTAATCTTCGAATCTGCCCGGGTTCCGCTTGGTAATACCGGCATCGGTGCCGCCGGACTGGTTAGCAATCATTGCAAACGGAGTGCCCAGCGTAGAGCCGCCGTTGCCGAGGCCACGGTAGTCAACGCCAATGTCTTCAAGGAAGTCGTCGGTGATGTCGATGAAGCGCACCTCCATTACAACAAATATGCCTGTGTTGCGGCGCAGGTTGTCCAGTATTGCTGCAACCTTCTTGTGAATGTCCCTGGTGTTTATCACGATAAGCTGGCCGCGATGGTGCGAAATCGTACCGAAACCACCAGCCTCTTCCGGCCAGTTGTCTTCCCCTGTGGCGGCCTTAATCAGTTCTATCAGGGAGTCAGGGTCGAGGGGCTCTCCTTCGTCTTCCTCTTCATCATCGTCAAAGGAGATGCCGCCTCCCAGGCCGCCGCCACCACCGCCGCCTTGCTCTTCCGGGTCGTAAACTTTAATATCCGGGCCGACGAAGTTGGGAATTTTTGCGAGTATGTCCGAGATATTATAAATCTCAAGAATGCCCTCGCCGGGGATAGCCCCCTTTTCAGTCACGAAGATTGTGTTTTCCTTGAATATATACATGTAACCGGTCTGGTCCATTATAAGCTGAAGCGCATTCTTCATAACTATATCTTTCAGCCTGAGCGTAAGCGTCACCTCTGCATCGATGTTCGGGTCGATAACGATGTTCAGGCCGGTAATATCCTGCAGGAAGGACAACACGCCGGCAAGGTCCGTATCATTGAAAGACAGGGTAACAGTCCTTGTTTCGAGGATACGTTTGATACGCTGTATCTCTTCAGGTTCTTGTTCTACTTCAGGTGCGACACCTCTTTGGCGCGTGGAGATAACATCGAGCCATTTTTCCTTGTCGGGAAACCTAGCCAAATCCTGGAAGGGAATACCTGCATTAGCGATCTCCTCGTACATGCGCTCAAAGTGTTCATCCTTGTCAATGACATTCCTCATTTGTTTCATATAAATTAAATAAAAAGGATTTATAAATTTGATTGTTGTAAGACATCTATGAATTTTGAAAAAGTTTTATCTGAAAAAAGTGGTTCAGAGGTTTTTAAAGA
>CAYWBA010000194.1:0-6375 GCA_964455955.1 uncultured Planctomycetota bacterium
CCGATTTCAAGAAACTTCTCGTACGGGACGACCTCGGCCTTGATAAAGCCTTTCTCCATGTCTGAATGCACCTTTCCCGCAGCTTCCGGCGCGGTCGTGCCTGCGCGAACCGTCCAGCCGCGCACCTCGTCATCGCCGGTAGTGAAGAATGTTACGATATCAAGCGCCTCATACACCCTGCGCATAAGCTGCGGCGCGCTCTTGGCTATCCCGTACTCTTCAAGAAATGTCTTCTGGTCTTCCTCGCCAAGCTGCTCTATTTCCATCTCAAGCTTGCCAAATATCACAAGCGCATCTTTATCTTCATAAGATGGCGGCGAAGATGCCTGCTCCTCGCCTGCGTTAAGGACGTATATGGCGGGTTTAAGGGTGAGGAAGCCGTAGTTACGGATAAGCTTTTCTTCTTCCCGCGCCAGCTCGAAACTGGTGAGCATGCGCCCCTTTTCAAGTAAAGGCGCCATGCGTTTGAGAACCCCCTGCTCCATTATGAGATTATCGTGGTCGGCTGAGGGGCGCCTGACTTGCTTCTCGATGCGCTCAAGGCGGTTCTCAATTATCTGCATGTCGGATAGCGCAAAGCGGCTTGCAAGTTCAGATGCGTCAGTTGCCGGGTCCGCGTCTTCCCCGAAAGCGTGAAGGACAGCAACAATTAAATCCATTTCTCGAAGGAGTGCAAATGCTTCTGTTTCCTTGCATCCGGGGGGGAGGTCGTGAAATACGAGGGTTGGATAGACCTTCTTTGGCGGCTTGTATTCTTCCCAGAGCCTGTCGAGGCGGCTGTCTTCGACCGGCACGACGGCGACTGAGGTCTTTGTGCTGAACGCCCCGACTTCTTCGCTGCGGCCTGTCAGGACGTTGAAGACAGTTGTCTTGCCTGACTGCGGCAGGCCTGTAACTGCGACCTTCACTCTCTTGTCCCTCGTCTGTTTGTCTCTCGGCGCTTATCATTCCCGCTCGGTTAGTCTGTCGCGCAGCATTTTGCGGGCCCTGAACAGCCGCGCCTCGACCGAGCTCATTGTTATCCCGAGAATGTCTGCAATCTCATCGTAGCTGATATGTTCGATATGTTTGAGCACAAAGACTTCGCGATAGGTTTCAGGCAGGGTATTTATCAGCTTCAGAAGCTCTTCGTAGTTCTCGCTCCTTTCCATTCTGTCAAGCGGGGTCTGGTCCGGGAGGCCTTCGAGCGAGGGTTCGGAATCATCGGCCAGTTCGGAGAAGGTGATGGGGCTGCCACGGCGAAGCGCCCTCTGCCTTCGGAGCCAGTCAAGCGAAGTCGAGCGCACCGTATCCGCAAGGTACGAGCGGAACGTCGCGGGGTTCTGGAGGCCCGGCAGCAGGCGGTAGACCTTCATGAAGGCTTCCTGAACGATATCTGCGGCAATGTGGAAGTCGCCCGCCACCGAGTAGGCGATATAGCCGGCAATCTTGACGTACTTGTCCATGAGCTGCCTGTAGGCGTTGTCGTTTCCCCGCAGCGTTTCCCGGACAAGCCGGGCATCTCGTTCTGAAGAAGACTCGTTCATGCATTTTGGCCTGAAGACAGAACGTCTGACGACGTTCAGGATAACGTTGCAATTCTCGCAGCGAATGAGTATAGCCGAACAGTACGGAAAGTCAACATGTCCTTCAGGCATTTCGGCAAAGGGGACCACGTCTGTATGGCCCAGCTTTCCGGCCGTCAGAAAAGACATACTTTTCTGCGAAAACGCCTTGACAATAATCTTCTGCAGCGTTTCAATCTCTATCTTCTTTTGTTCGCGGAGGTTTTCAACAGGTTATATGGAAACAAGAATGTGAGAAACAGGTTGGACTGTAAGTGCTCGCGCAGCAGCGGGGCGCCAAAAGCAAGATTTTGACTTCAAACTTTTCTATGTTTAGAAGGGAGGACTGGGATGACTCTTCAGAGGCCAAATGCAGATGATGCGACCAAAACCACAAACAGGTCGCGGACTGTCTCGCCGGTATCAGGCCTGTGCTCACGTTGCGTGGATGGGTGCCGGGGCACGTGCGAGGTGTGGCTGTCCACCTTCCGCGGCCGGGAACTTATCTACCCGGGCCCGTTCGGCAAAGTCACCGCAGGTGCTGACAAAGACTACCCGGTGGACTACTCGCACCTGAACATCCAGGGATACGCGCGGGGCGGCGACGGGCTGCCGGAAGGTGTTGAGCCCGGCCCCGATACGTGTACCTTCCCTGCCGCGAGCGTCGAGACAGAGTATGGCTGGGATGCAAAGGTCAAGATGCTGGCCCCGTTCTTCACCGGCGCGCTCGGCTCCACCGAGATCGCAAGAGCGAACTGGAAGCACTTCGCCGTAGGTGCCGCGCTGGCCGGGGTCACCATTGTCTGCGGCGAGAACGTCTGTGGTATTGACCCGCAGCTCAAGCTCAACGCTGACAAGAAAGTAGTCAAGGCCCCCGACATGGACCGCCGCATTGATACCTACCGGCGCTACCACAGGGGATATGGAGAAATCCTTGTCCAGTTGAACATTGAAGATACTCGCCTCGGCGTGGCTGAGTACATACACGAGAAGCACGGTCTTGAAACTATCGAGCTGAAATGGGGCCAGGGCGCAAAATGCATCGGCGGTGAAATCAAGGTCAACTCGCTCGAACGCGCTCTGACTCTCAAGAAACGCGGCTACCTCGTTACCCCTGACCCGGAGAGCCCGGTAGTCCAGGCAGCGTTCAAGGACGGGGCTATCAAGGAATTCGAGCGACACAGCCGGGTCGGCTTTATCAGCGAGGAAAGCTTCCTCGCCGAATGCGACCGCCTGCGCAACATAGGGTTCAAGCGCATTACCCTCAAGACCGGCGCCTACGGGCTGCGCGAACTCGCCATGGCACTCAAGTGGGGCAGCAAGGCAAAGATTGACCTCCTCACCATAGACGGTGCTTCGGGTGGCACAGGTATGAGCCCCTGGCGCATGATGAACGAGTGGGGTGTCCCCTCCCTCTACCTCCACGCCGCAGCGGCTCAGTTCGCCGACAAGCTCGCAGCGAAAGGCGAGCGCGTGCCTGACCTCGCCTTCGCCGGCGGGTTCAGCGCCGAGGACCACGCCTTCAAGGCAATGGCGCTTGGCGCGCCCTACGTCAAGGCTATCTGCATGGGCCGCGCGCTTATGATACCCGGTATGGTAGGCAAGAATGCCGAGGAGTGGATTAAGAACGACAACCTCCCCAAGTCGCTGGCTCAGTTCGGCAAGACACCGGAAAAACTGTTCGTCTGCTGGGAAGAGGTTGTTGACCTTATTGGCAAGTATGAGGTGAAGAACCTGCCTCTTGGCGCTATCGGAATATACTCGTACGTCCAGAAGATGTCTATCGGGCTGCAGCAGCTCCTGGCCGGAAGCAGGCACTTCAGGCTCTCCAACGTTGCCCGCAACGACCTGATGAGCCTCACCGAGGAGTGCGCCAAGGTAACAGGCATCCCCTATGTCATGGACGCATACCGCGAGGAGGCGGAAGAAATCCTTAACTCGTAGGCCCCAAGAGCTGAACTTGCGAGCGGCCGTGAAGTACTGGCCGAGTTCTGCATTAGAGGCTTTTTGTCTATCTGACAATGCGCTCATACATTAGTCCATGATAAGTACCATTACCGCCTTTTGGGCGTGCAGCCTGTTCTCCGCCTGGTCGAACACGACGGAACGCTCTCCATCAACAACGCTGTCCGTAATCTCCTCGCCCCGGTGCGCAGGCAGGCAGTGCATAACAATGCAGTCATCTTTCGCGCGTGAGACAAGCTCATCATTCACCTGGTACGGCGCGAAGATTTTCAGCCGCTTCCCGTGCTCCTCTTCCTGCCCCATGGAGGCCCAGACATCGGTATAAACTACATCAGCGCCCTCAACTGCCGCAAGGTCCGTCGTCGCGGAGATGCTTGCGCCGGTTGCGGATGCATCTTCCCGCGCGCCTGCAAGAATCTCCGCGTCGGGGGCGTAGCCTTCAGGATGCACGACTGCGCAGTTCATACCTGTTTTCGCACAGGCGTACATCAGCGAGTGCGCAACATTATTTCCATCCCCGACGTATGCGAGCTTGAGACCTTTGAAACTATCTTTCCTTTCGCGGATGGTCTGCAGGTCTGCCAGCGCCTGGCAGGGGTGCAAGAGGTCGCTCAGGCCGTTAATCACCGGCACTGTGGCGTATTCGGCCAGGTCGAGAATGTCCTGGTGGCCGAAGACGCGGGCCATAATGGCGTCGCAGTAGCGTGACAGAACGCGTGCGGTATCGGGGACAGTCTCGCCGCGGCCGAGCTGCATGTCACCCGCGCCGAGATAGAGCCCTGTGCCGCCAAGCTGGTAAATACCGGCCTCGAAGCTCACCCGCGTCCGGGTCGAGGGCTTCTGGAAAATCATCGCAAGCACCTTGCCTGCAAGCGGCTTCTGGGTATGGTCCGCCTTCTGGTCAACTTTGAGCTTGCCTGCAAGGTTAAGAATCTCTGTGATTTCCTCAGTTGTGTAGTCATGCAGGCTTACCATGCTCCTGCCTCTGAAATCCCCCATGCTGTCTTCCTCCAGAAAGCGTTGTGAAGATGCGGACGTACGAGAATACAGTTTATTTGCCGTAGTGTCAAGGAGGCACAAGGCTGAAGCATTGACGCAACAAACCTTATAGATTGACAAACCGGGGTCAGGACTGGCAGTAACTGCAAGTCGCAGATGTTCTGCCCGGTATTTGCGTCTGTAGACTGTCTGTAAATAGAGTTCCTTACATACCAACGACTTACGGCATCTATTTACAGATTTCGCGGGGGTCTCTGCTACATTTGCGTGGGATAGCGTGAATTGAGGATGGACGTAACCTCTTGCTACATATACAGGTTGCGTCGAAACGCGAAGTGTGGGTACGTGCAACATGTTACCTGATACCGAGTTAAGACGAATTTCACCACAGAGGCACAGAGGTGGCGCAGCCACTTTTGACAGAAGTGCTTGCAGCACCGGAGAGAAACCTTCCCTGATTTTTTGCTTGTCAACCCAGAATTCATCTTGTTTTTTCTTCTCCGTGTTCTCTGTGACTCTGTGGTGTCAACTAAACCGCACTTGTTTATACGTATCACACCCCGAAATGTTAGCTAAAATCCGGAAAGAATTCCAGGAAATCTCAGCTACTGAAGCTTGTATGGAAGTTCCTGTTTCCTTGTGAAATCGGCTATTACCTGCACTGCCTGTGGTGAGCCGATTTCTTCAAGTCGCTGTAACGCAAGGAGAATAAAGCTTCGGTCTCCTTATTTGCGGCTGAAACGGAAAAAAATAAGAAGACCAACTATCACAACACCAAAAATGATCAAACCCGGCATGAGCCAATCCGCACCTGTCTCGGTCATCGTTTCCTGTTCAGGTTCAGGAAGCTGGGGAAAAACGGACTTGCGAAAGAAGGCATGATTAATAAGAATACACCGAACATCCCTATAGACAGAACTTCCGCATGAGGTTTGAATTTAGGTGGGGTTAATTACTTGCCTCACTTTCAAGTGCTTGCGTATGATGTGCGCATTTAAGAATGACCATCCTGTAAGCAGAATGCCAAAAGGCAATAACCAAAGACTCAGGTTTGGATTCTCAAGCCAGGTTATCGGGCTGAAATAAGGCAGTGAATGTACCCAGTCCGGCGGCGGTCCACTGTCCGGGTCCATGTGAGTTACAATCATGAGATCGTAGCAAACCGGTATAAGAACCAAATACGACACCACAGGCAGGATAATAGTTAATATAAGGGATAAACCTCTGCGTTTGATTCTCTTTCTTAAGGCTAAGGCCAAATCCTTTAGCTGAATCATTACAGCAGTCATTAAGGGAAAAGCGAATATGAGTAACAATGCTGCCAGCAAAAAGTAAGCTGCCCCAAAAGAAAACAGCCTGTAAGATGTTTTGGAGAATCCTTCAACTGCAGTTCCTGAAGGTTGTGTCGCATATGCCGCCATTATGGTAAGAAACCACACAATTACCGCGATATATGCTGCTGCGAGGGGAGGCATAGCACGTAGAAGTGAGCTAAGGCCAAACCTTGGTTGACCATCTTTGCTATTATGCGTATCTAACCACCGCCAAGCAGTTATGCCTGCAACTCCGACTATTCCCAACAACAGATGGACATAAGCTTCATCTCTGAAAGGGTTGCGGTAGTACTGCAGATGCCAGAAAAAATAGATGAGCTGCAAAGCTGCCAATAATATTACAGCAATGGTAAGCCAATAGTAGATATGCGCTCTTGAAACCTTTCTGGATTCTGGCTCAGTTGCTGACAATTAATTAGCTCTCACAGAGAAATACGGGGACAATACAGATTTAGTTGTGGGCATATAAAGTAGAACATCGTCATCCTCTTGTTTCAATCATCAGTCTGTGCTGCATGTGGTTCCCATTGTAA
>CAYWBA010000195.1:0-6334 GCA_964455955.1 uncultured Planctomycetota bacterium
GACGATGCGGCTGGGCGCGCAGCCGACGGTCCTCGCCTCGGGCAGCAAGGTGCTTGCTGTTGATGTGCCTTCCGGCCTTGACGCAGACACCGGCGAGCCGAATGGCGTTGCGGTAAGGGCTGCCAGGACAGTAACATTTGTTGCGCCAAAGCCCGGGTTCGAGACAGAGCAGGGCAGGGAGTATTGCGGGGAAGTGGCTGTTATTGATATTGGTGTTCCGCGGGAGCTGCTATGAAAATAACACGATTCATCTGTTTTGCTTTGCTTCTAACCTTGTTGCCGTGCTGCAAATCGAAGAAGCAGCCTGCGGCAGGGCAGGGGCCACAGCTCCATAACGCAGTTGCGCTATCCCGACCGCTCGCTCAGGAGGAGCCGCAAGACCAGTTCGACTACACTTTCGAGACTGGCGGTGTGAAGTTTCGCACCTTCATCTCGCCCAGATACGGCGCCAACGATATATGGCTGTCCTACAGCAAGGATGGCAAGGAATACAGGGATGTCTTCACAGGCTGCGCGCTTCAGGCTCATGCTTTTGGAGGGGACTTCTATTCAGCCGCGGCCAAGGATGGCAAAATAATCATAAGCTACGAGCGTGCGGTCAGTATGGGTGGTGATGCCCAACAGACGCGCCTTGTTGCAACGCTGGCCGAGATAGAGCGTGACAGCGATTCCGACGGTTTGCCGGATATTGCTGAATACAGGCTTATGACAAGCACGACCAATCCCGACACGGACGGCGATGGCAAAAAAGACGGGGAAGACTTAAACCCCCTCGCCTCAGGCAATATTCATCTCTCCGAGCAACAGAAAATCTGGGCCGCGGGATTCAAGCAGCACCTGCCTGAGATGCCGGAGCTTCCCACCGAGGGGGTTATGCTTGCGGTCTTTGACGAAGAGGCTGAGTTTTTCGAAATCCCAGGCAGGAGCGACCCTGTGGTTTCGGTTACTGAAGAGCACCGCGCAACTTTCGTGAAGCATTTCGGATACGCTGTGCCTACTGTATTCTTCGCAAAGGTTTCGTATCTCTCAAGAGAAGAGGGGAAAGAGAAGATTGAGTTTGAGCTGACAACCTTCTTCCACTCGACATTCGCGAGGGGCTATATGCTTACTCTCAAAAAGAAGGAAGGCAAGTGGAAGCTGGTGGATTCGAGGGTTGAATGGGTGTCTTAGCTATGGCCAGCCAGCAGCTTTTGTTATTTGATACAGAGGAACGGAAAGACGAGGGTGCTGACGAGCATCATGCCGCTTTGCGGATAGCCGGGTTTCTTTCCGAACGCTGCGGCAAGCCTGTCAGCGTGGTTCTTACCGACAATTCAAGCACTATGATAAGTGTGCGGCGCCAGCCAGACCTCAGGGTCAGGCTCCACAGGATGTTCGCAAACGCGCCGCAGGAGGTTACCAAAGCGCTTGCCGTCTATGTCAAATGGCCAGGACACGGGAAATCCAACGAGACACTTACGCAGTTTATAAAAACCAACTCCCGCCTTATCAAACCCTCCCCGCCCGGAAGGATTGAGATAGTGCCATGTGGGAAGCACTTTGACCTTGAGGCTATCTACGACAAGCTCAATCACGAACACTTCGACGGAAAGGTTACAACTCCAATCACCTGGGGCAGGCCTTACATGGGGAAGCGAAGGCGCTCAATAAGCTTCGGCTCCTATGATGCCCAGGGCGACCTAATCAGGATAAACTCGGCTCTTGATGCGCCGTTTGTCCCCGGGTTCTTTGTCGAGTACATAGTCTATCATGAGATGCTTCACAGCCTGGTTGGCGAGCGGGTTGCGCCGGACGGACGCAGAGCCCTGCACCACGGGCAGTTCAGGCGGCGCGAGCGTGCCTATCCGCGCTATGATGATGCTGCCAAGTGGGAGAAAGAGAATCTGCACCGGTTTCTCGGCCGCAGGAGGTAAATATGTGTTTTGAATGGGCGGCTTACACAGGAGGTTTTTCTTTGGGCGCTTTCATGGTCCTGGTGATTGCGATGATAAGCACTGCCGCCAGCACGAGGCAGCCTGCTATAATCGCAGCGCCTGCGACCCAGCCCGGCACTATCGTCTCGAACCAGCTAACGTCCGCCTCCTGCGTTCCTGCAAGCGTCTGCCTGAGAAGGGCGACATTTGCTCTTGAAGCGATTGTCAACGGCGAGTTGAGCGGCGGGCCGGCGTAGCTGAGTTTCCCTTCGGGGCCGGCGCGCAGGAAAAGAATCAGGGTTCGGCGTTCCTCCGTGCCACGGCTGCTGCGGTTCTCAGGTGCAAGTGCCTTGCTGTCAAAAGAGACATTGAGTCGAGGTTCTTTGTAGCTGCCTTTAAGGACTTCCCTGACGCGGTAGGTGACATCCCAGCGCATTTCCTTGCCGGTTGCGGTAAGCTCTGCGTGTTCCATGCTTGCAGTGACAACGAGGTCCGAGCCCTGGATGTATGATTGGTAAGGCTGGCTTTCAGGAGCTTTGTTCGCCTGAATCAGTATCAGGATTAGAGCTATCGCGAAGCTTCTCAAGACGTTCTCTCCTGCGGTCATGTTTGTAGTCTACTTTTGAAACCAGCATGGCTGCAAAAAACGCCACAACTGCGGCAATCGCGCCTGCTATCCACCACGTCCAGTCAAACTCGGACTTCCGGGGCGTTTCTTCTCTAACTGCCTCCAGCAGGCGCCGGACTTCGGCAACATTCTCGGGAGTGGCGGGCAGATATGGGGAAGTGAACTCAGGCCCCGCGTAGTAGAGCTTTTGTTTCTCTTTCTTGAGCAGGAGGATTCTTGGCTCGTGAGTCCGCAGAGGATTCAGCTTCTCTTGCATATCAGGAATGCTTATCGTGAACCAGTACAGGTACTTGCCGCCAAGAAACACGGTTATGTCTCTTTCAGGCAGACTGCCTTTGAGAATGCTTACCCCCTGGAAGTAAATCCTGGTGAGGTCGGTGTCAGGGTCGTATTTCAGGTATCTCGCCAAGACGATTATGTCAGCTCCTGCGACCGCTTCCTCAAAGGACGGTATCTCAAAGAGCGTGCTGCCCGGCTTGACGATGGCGGCGTTCTCAGGTGTCGCAATAATCTCTTTGCTGTCGAATCTTGGGCCTGCGTAGGTATAACGGCCATCCTCGTTCGCCGGACCTCGATACGGAACTATGTAAATATGCCCGTGGGAAGTGAAGAGCTTGAGAATATCTATGCCGGATAATGATTCGCGCATCAGCGCCACACCGAGCTTTTCGCCGGGGTCAGGGCCTTTGAGCACTTCGAGGACCAGGAAATCCATGAATGGACGCCCCCCCGTCCCAAAGGTCTTACAGTACCCGATTATGACGCCGTCTGCGGACTCGGATGCGCTCTTCAGGTCGCCCGGCAATTCTGCCAAAGCCGATGTTGTGATGAAAACAAGCACTGCTGCTAAGAGGGAAGCTCGGAGTTTCACTATCACTCCCCAATTCCAGTGATGTCTTTCAGGTTGACCATTCCAAGCGGCTTGCCTGACTCGTCCGTGACAGGCAGCTCTCCAATCTTGTGTTTCCTGAGGATACTCAAAGCCTCCGCTGCGAGCGTATCTTTGCCCACGTTCTTGGGGTCCCGGGTCATTGCCGTGTCGATGCGGTCCTTCTTAATATCATGGTCTTTCTGCACGTATCGGCGCAGGTCGCCGTCTGTGAAGATTCCGCTCATAACCCCTTTCGCATCCACAATCACCGCCGCGCCTGCCCTCGCCTGCGTGATTGCGAGAACCACATCCACCACAGTTGAGTCCCCGGCCATAACCGGCGCGGCATCGCCTGTGCGCATAACCTCGGTCACTTTCATCAGGCTCCGGCCGAGCGCGCCCCCGGGGTGCGAGGCTGCGTACTCCTCAATCCCGAAGGAGCCTTCATCTTTGCGGCGGTTGAGCGCGGTGAGCGCCAGGGCATCGCCCAGTGCAAGCATGGCCGCGGTTGATGCGCTCGGGGCGAGTTTGAGGGGGCATGCCTCCTCTATATGCCCGATAGGCAGAAGGATGTCGCAGTTGCCGCCAAGCGGGGTTTGGGCATCAGCGGTGATTCCGATAATCTTCGCCCCGATTTTCTTGACAGGGCTGATGAGGTCCACAATTTCTTCAGTATAGCCGGAGTTGGACAGCATTATCACTATGTCAGGCTCGCTTATCCGCCCGAGGTCGCCGTGCCGTGCTTCTGCAGGGTGCATGAAAAGCGAGGGCGTACCCGTAGAGGCGAGAGTTGCGGAAATCTTCCGGCCGATTATACCCGCCTTGCCCATGCCGCTTACAACCACCTTGCCCTTGCAGCCGAGCAGCATCTCAACCGCTTTGACAAAGCTTTCGTCCAGCAGGCCGGCAACGCCTTCTATTGCGCGCGCCTCATTAAGAATAACCTGCCTGGCGTACTCAATACTCATCTGGCGCCTCCCGCCTCTTTCTTTGCCTCGCCGTCTTGCGTGGCTGGTTTGTGCCTGTTTCTGCCTGACTCACGGCTGAGCGCTTCTTTCAGCTCAACGTTTTGCGCCCGAACCTCCCCGAGGTCTCGCTCAAGCGCGGTATAAGCCTCGAGCATGCACCCGACTTTCCGCCTGAGCTCTTCTATCTCCGCATTCTTCTTGGCTATGACAAGCAGGCTCGCCAGCAGGATTGCAATAGCCAGCACTATGACCGCGATGGGTAGAACTGTTCTAACTTTCATTTTCCTTCTCCGCGGTTCTAACTGTCCTATTTCCCGAGCTTTTTCATCTCCTCTTTCAGCTTCATGATTTTCTTCAGCAGCTCCCCGACCTTTTTATCGCTGTCTTCAATCGCCTTGCTGAGGTTCTCCCTTTCTTCTTTAGCCTTGTCAAGGCCCTTCTGCAGCTCCTGCATATCTTCCTCTTTGGCCATGACCTTCATTTGCTTGGTAGCCAACTGGCCTTCGAGGTAGTCAGCCTCTTTCTTTTTCATCTCGATTTGCTCAGGCGTGAGCCTGGCAGCCCCGTCCCCTCTTTCAACCGCTGTGCAGGCCGAGACAAGCACGGCGAGCGCAAGCAGCAGCATCAGCTTTGCCATATCCTTCTCCTTAAACACCAAAAAGTTCCTCCGCGTTACGGGTGGTAACTTCCACAAGCTTCTCCATTGGTATACCAAAAATCTCCGCGTATGCTTCGGCAATAACCGGCAGGTACGCGGGCTCGTTGCGCTGGCCCCGGTACTGCTGGGGCGCAAGGAACGGGCAGTCTGTCTCGAGCATGAATTTCTCGGGCGGGATTTGCGTAAACTTCTCCCTCAGCTTCTGCGCGTTCGGAAACGTTATCTGCCCGCAGCAGGAGACAAGCATGCCCATATCAATCGCCTTCTGCGCGTTCGCGGGGCTTGAGGAGAAGCAGTGCATAACGCCGCGCAGTCCTTTCCGCCCGGAAAGTATCTTGAGGCATTGGGAGGTCGCGTCGCGTGCGTGTATTATTACCGGCAGGTTGAGCGAGTCCGCCAGGTCGAGCAGCATGTTGAATGCGCGCTCCTGCGTATCCTTCGGGCTGAGGTTCCGGTAGAAGTCCAGCCCGATTTCTCCGACCGCGACAACCTTCTCGTGCCGGCCGAGTTTTTCAAGCTCGCCAATCGCTCCCTCGTCAACATCCTTAGCATTGTGCGGGTGAACCCCGACCGCCGCGTAGCACGAATCGAACCGCTCCGCTATCTCCACCACCCTCCGGCTGGCCTCGATTGTGGTGCCGATATTTATTATCCGCGTAACCCCGGCTTCGGATGCCCGTTGTACCGTCTCATCCAAATCGCCCTCGAACTGCGGAAAGTCGAGATGCGCATGCGTGTCAATCATCATAAACCCGGTTCTCCCGCTTTTGAAAGAAACATTCTACTACCTGCCCGCGCCGAATTCAAGCTGCTTTACTTCTCACACTGCGGATAGTTCCTGTTCACCGCAGAGTCGCAGAGGGCGCAGAGAAGACAGAGATGGGAATGTGTTATAAAATTCCGGAAACCGCCTGCCTGAACCGTCTTCTGTTATTTCTTTTCCAGAGTATACCTGAGCTGGGCTTGCAGCGTTAGGGTGTTTATCGCAGTTGCGTATATGCGACCGCCGACCATGCCCCACTTGCTCACAGGGTCCCATGAACCGTCAGCACAGCCGCCGACACGCTGTGTTTCAAGCACTGCCTTCTTCATCGCAACTTGCCATTTCTGCCACTTTTCACCGCCATAAAGTGACATGGCGTGAGTACCGTAGTACCAGTAGTAGAAATCAACCTTATCGTTTTGCGGTTTGTTCCAGTCAGGCAGGTAGGCCATGAGCAGGTCAACGCCCTTAGCGATTTTCGGGTCTATCTTTGGCTGGCCAATAAGCAAGCGGCAAAATATAGCCGTGGCTGT
>CAYWBA010000196.1:0-6326 GCA_964455955.1 uncultured Planctomycetota bacterium
GTTTCCCGCTACTGGTTACTCGCTATTGGCTCTTGCCTATTGGCTATTGCCTTCTTCATTAGCTTTGTCATTTGAGCTTTTTCACCGTTGCGCTTTGTCATTTGAACCTTTCCTGCTGTGTTTATCTGCGTTTATCTGTGGTTGAATTCTTTATTACGCGCTGCAAGCAACGCGGCTAAACATGCGGCTTCGCCGCCACTGCCTATTGGCTATTGCCTCTCATACTATAGACGTAAAAGGGTGCTCATTCTTGCGCTGAATCTGAAAGAGTTTCGGGAAATCTTCGAGATTCCGCTGTCACTACAACTGAAGCCTATTTCTATCACTCCCGCTCTTTAACATAAGGGTCCGCCATAACCGGAGGATAGTATTCAAGAATCTCTCGCTCTTTATTCCTAATACGCAACGGAATCTCTTGACCCGCTGCCTCTAATTCGTGTATTACCCTGACAACTGTCTTGTATGCATGTGTGTAATCTGCCACACGCTCATACACCAGAAGTATGGCATCTGCCAAACCGACAAGCAACTCATAATCCTTGCTGGCTAACGCTTGTTCGAATTGCTCATACCGGTAACCGAGAGCATTCACATAGACTTTCCTGTCTTTTTCAGTTTCAAAAGTGAGTTTATTCTCCACGGAGTCAGTATAAGACCCAATACTCGGTATCGGGTCGGAAGTTCCAGGTAAAGGGCTCCTCATTGGAAGGTTATGCCACCACTTTACTGCCAAGGTTTGTCGCATCACATCAATCTCTTTTGGACTGAACCTGTCTGAATACTTCCAGAAGACACAGTAGTCTACCAAGTCCAAATCTTCTACTTTCACCTTCAAGACGAATGTTGAATATTTTCCTTTCTCAGATGCACTGGCCTTGTCATAAGCCCTCCAGCCTTCCAGGAACTTCTTGACTGCTGATATAACTTCAGACTCCTTTTCCTTGCTTATTCCCTTCTTCCGTATCGCTTGTCGCTTCCTTTGAAACTCATTCCATATGGACTTATTCCTGTAATCTTCGTTTTCGATTCGCGGGACTTTGAAGACCTTTCCGCATAAAGGGCAGAATACATCTGCTCCAATCATCGTTGGTATGGTTACGTCCAAGAACCTACTGCACCCCGAACAGACTGTTATTCTCTTCTGCCTAAAGTAATATCCGAACCTTCGGAGAAACTCCAGTACTGCCACCATTGGAGATAGCCTGTCTTCCTTATTCTCCACATAGCCGTTATAGTCTTCCACGATGAACAGAAGCTCATAGAAATAGATTTGCTCGGGACCTGTCAACCACGAAAACCCACGCCGCTCCACAAGACGCTGAAGCGGGAATTCCATATCAGGGCATATCAGTCCAAGTAGCCGCTTGGTTTCTTGCACTGCTTCGGCCGAATCCCGCCAAGTAGGCTGAATTAGTCTTGCCACAATTGAGGGGTAATCATATTCCCCCCAGTTGATTGTCCCGAGAGTTCCAGGCCCACTCTTACAAAAGCTGCAACTGGAGAAGCTGCTTACAACCAAGATAGCACTCAAACACACCATGGTAGTGGTGATTTGTCTCATCGTATTCCACCTCTGTTGTTCACTGCCCTTGGAAATCGGGGGGACACAATACGGGTTTTCTGGCGTAACTCGGTATCATGTAACAAGTTGCTGTCTCCGTTTTCTTTCAGCCGGTTTGGAAATCCGGGGACACCCATAACCATTATAATTATACACGCTGGCAGCAGTGCGGGCAAGGGAGTTAAAAGTTCAAAGTGATAAATTCAAAGTTGCAGTGTAAAATTGAAAATTTTGAATTATCAACTGCAATTATCAATTTTGATTTTTGCATTTTGCATTTACTGTTCCGGGTTGCGGCGGGGCGGGTAAACATCACCCCGGCGTAAACGCGTGCGCAGGGAGAGGCTGGTGGTAAATAGTTTTTGGCCAGAGGCGGGAGAGGCTTGACAGGGCGAGGGTCGGGATAGTATCTTTATGTTCGTGAAGGAAATCACGAAGAGGAGAATGTCTTGAAAAAGCCTGACATACCGGGGGTGGTTTGTGAGCGGCTGTCGCTATACCTCAGGCGGCTCGAAAAGCACGAGCGGGAGGGGCGGGAAAAAGTCTCTTCCGAGGAGATGGGCCGGGACCTGGGAGTAAGCGGGGCGCAGGTCAGGCGTGACCTGACATATTTCGGCCAGTTCGGCCGTCCCGGTCTTGGTTACAAAGTTGCGGAACTGAAGCGGCATTTGCAGTCCATCCTCGGGGTGGATGGTACGTGGCGCGTGGTGCTTGCAGGCGTGGGCAACATAGGCCGCGCGCTTGTTAGTTACAAGACTTTCCGCCGGCGCGGGTTTGAGATTGTCGCCGCCTTCGATACTGACCGGCGCAAGGTTGGGACTGTAGTGGAAGGCGTTGTCGTCTATAATATGTCGGAGCTGGCCGGGCGAATAAGCTCGCTCGGGGCTCAAATTGCGGTCGTGGCTGTTCCGCCGTCGGAGGCGCAGGACGTGGTTGACAAGCTTGCGGACGCGGGCATAAGGGCGATACTGAATTTTGCGCCGGTAGCACTGAGCCCGCCGGAGGATGTTTGTGCTATTTCCGTTGATTTGACTTTGCACCTTGAGCAGCTTTCGTACTATTTGAAACAGTCTAAATCGGAGTAGGCCGGGAAAAGATTGGCCACAGAGACGCAGGGCCTTTCTTTACCGCAGAGACGCAGAGAACGCAGAGGAAGAGGAGAAGAGAAAAAATCAATTATGGTTAAAAAAGGAAAACCAAAAGATTCTATTCTCTGCGCTCTCTGCGTCTCTGCGGTGAGATTTGAGCGCGGAGCAAAAACCGCTGACATGGAGTGAACATTGTCATTATTTTCCCTCTCTGTGGCTACGTGGTGAAAAAGGCCTCTGGGGCAACAATCCTGAATAAGAAAAGTAATTTGACAGTTCGGATAATGAAAGTATAATAGGCCGTTCCTCCCCGCCTGCCAAAGTTGTCCCGCCTGCCATAGTTGTATGGCGGACAGGACGGCGGGCAGGTTGGCTTCTACCCGGTGGTGTAATTGGTAACACAGCAGGTTTTGGTCCTGCCATTCGAGGTTCAAGTCCTCGCCGGGTAATTTTGTTCGAGCTGCACAGGAATAAATGAGGAATGAGGAGTTATTTGTTTTTCATTATTCATTCATAGTTCCTAACTCCTGATTGGAGGGAACAACGCTGGATGGTGTCGAGGTTGTAATCCTTGCCGCGGGCAAGGGGACACGCATGAAGGGGGATGGCGCCAAGGTACTGCATGGGGTATGCGGGCGGCCCATGCTCGAGTACGTGCTCGATGTGGCTACCGCCATCAGCGAGGGCGCGCCTGTCGTGGTTGTCGGGCATGAGGAAGAGAAGGTGCAGGAGACTTTTTCCGGGCGCGACTTGCGGTGGGTACTCCAGGGCCGGCAGCTTGGGACAGGCCATGCGGTGCTTTCCTGCCGGGAGGAGCTTGAAAAAGGCAGCGGGCCTGTGGTGGTTCTTAACGGAGACCAGCCGCTCCTGTCGGCGCAGGTTCTTCTTGAAATGCTGGGGATATTCGAGCGGGAAGAGCCCGGGGCTGTGGTCTTGACGGCGGTTCTCGAAGACCCGGCCAATTATGGAAGAATTGTGAGAAATGAGAACAGGCGCCTTGTCAGGATTGTCGAGGAACACGATGCCGGCCCGGAGGAACGCGAGATACGCGAGGTAAACGGCGGCGCCTACGTTTTTAATCGCTTAACCTTACTCGAGAAGCTTCAAGAACTCGACACAGACAACGCGCAGGGCGAATACTATCTCACCGATGTGATTCACCAGATGCTTGACGGTAAAGGGTTCCACCAGGTGATACCTTATGTCACAGACAATTCTCAAGAGATACTGAGCGTCACCACGCGCTGGGATATCCCGAAGATAGCAGGGTTGCTTATGGACCGCTACCTGAGGCACCTTGCCCAAGACTGCGGCGTTACTATAGTTTCGCCGGAAAACACTTATATCGAGCCTGGTGCGCAGATTGGGCACGATACGATTATTCTGCCTTTTACCTTTATAGAGCGCGATGTGCGAATCGGCTCTCACTGCAAGGTCGGGCCTTTTTCGCACCTTCGGGCCGGCACGGTGCTTGCGGACCGCGCGGAGATTGGCAACTTCACGGAGACGAAGAAGACAGTAGTTGGCGAAGGTTCAAAGGCGAAACACCTCAGCTACCTCGGGGACGCAATTATAGGCAAGAAGGTAAATATCGGCGCAGGCACGATCTGCGCGAACTATGATGGCAAGAGGAAGCACCAGACTGTAATAGACGATGGCACGCACGTAGGCAGCGGGACAGTCTTTGTCGCCCCCGTTAAGACAGGCAGGAATGCGGTAACAGGCGCGGGTGCGGTTGTCACTGCCGGGAAGGATGTCCCCGATGGGGAGACGGTTGTTGGGGTTCCTGCCGAGCCGCTGAAAAAGCGCCGCAAGAAGGAGAAGAAGTGAGAAGACTTTTAGCAGCGGCGTTTGTGCTCCTGTTTGCCTTTGGAGCGGCGCTTGCAGAGGGCGAAAAAAAGCCTTTTATCAAGCTTGTCAGGGGCAACTTCTGGAAGTACGACTGCGTGAAAGAGGACGATAAGACTTCCGGAAAGATCGAGTTGGTGGATATTGACAAAGATGGCAAATACAAGGTAGAGTTGTCCCAGATGCAGGGGCCGGGCGACATGAAATGGAGCATTGCCGGGGGATTCCTTGTTTGGGTAATGGAACGAGGCAAATTTTCCTGGAAGGTACTCAAACTTGACGCAGGCAAAGGCGATACTTGGCAGAGTGAATTCAGTGAGCCGGGGTCGCAAGAGGGCGCCAGGATGGTTATTACGTCCAAGGTTCTTGCAACCGAGGATGTCCAAACTCCGGCCGGGAGCTTCAAGGGCTGCCTGAAAGTCGAGAACGTCCCTGTAGGAGAACCCACGGTTGTCCGCATGTGGTGGGCCTCCGGGGTTGGGCTTGTGAAACTTGAAGTCATGGAGCGCGGTAAAATAAAAGAAAGCTGGATGCTCCGGTCTTACAGGGTGGGCCCGCAGATAAGCGACGAAGTGCTGAAAGAGATGCTTGAGAAAGCAGATGTTGTGGCGCTTGTGAGCGTGCCGGGAGAAAGCAAAGATTCTCAAAAAGCGCGCGTCAAGGTTGCGAGCATCTTTAAGGGCAAGCCTGTGGTGCAGGAAGGGCGAATTGTAATTTCCCAGCCTTCCCACGCAGGTTCTGTAGCGCCTTTTGAGCCTGGGGATTTCGTGGTATTTTTGAAAAATGAAGGCAACGCGTTTGTATTGCTTTACAGCGCCCTTAAGAGCGACAAGCGCGTTCTTGACCGGCTGGGTGAGCTTATTGCCCCGCCGGAGGCTGGCCCTGAGGAGCTTCGGAAACTTTGTATTAGGGCAAAGATAATCGTGGCTGCCGAGGTGGTAGTGCTTGCAGACAGGGGCGGCTTCAAGTATTATGTTGTGAAAATTGACAAGATGGCGAAGGGGCCGGCAGGCCGCGAGTTCGTAGATATCCTCCAGTTGGAGAATATGGAGCTTGAAAAAGGGAAGAAGTACGTCTTCCTTCTCGAGGATACGGTGGTGTCTGGCCGCAAGCTTGCGCGACCCGTGGGGGGAGACGGCTTTTTCGAGTACAATGAGGGGTTATTCAACAAGCTTGTGGAGATATGCAAGAGTTCCAAGTAAGGCCATGAGGGAGAGCATAGAGTGAGCATTGACAGACTGAGGATACTTGGCGGTACTGCCCACCATGAATTGGCCAAGAACATAGCGGACTACCTTAACATGCAGCTTGTCCAGGCAAAACTGTCGAAGTTCCCTGACGGCGAGATAGGTGTGAAAATTGAAGAGGATATGCGCGGAACCGACACCTTCGTGGTCCAGCCGACCTGCACCCCGGTGAATGACAGCCTGATGGAGCTTTTAATAATTACCGACTGCCTTGTGCGGGCATCTGCCGCGCGTGTGACCGCCGTGATTCCGTACTTCGGTTACGCAAGGCAGGACCGCAAGGCAGAGGGCCGCGTGCCTATTACATCCAAGCTGGTGGCAAACCTCATCACGAAGTCGGGCGCCGGAAGGGTGCTGACTATTGACCTGCACGCGGCGCAAATACAGGGTTTCTTTGACATACCCGTCGATGAGCTGTGGGCAGCCCCGGTCTTTGTGGACTACTTCAAGAGAAACCCCATAGAAGACCTCTCAGTTGTCAGCCCCGATGTGGGCGGAATAAAGCTGGCAAGGGCCTATTCCAAGAGGCTGGGCGGAGAGCTTTCCATAGTGGACAAGAGACGTCTCAGCGGAGATGAAACG
>CAYWBA010000197.1:0-6277 GCA_964455955.1 uncultured Planctomycetota bacterium
GATCAACTGCGGAATAGCCATTGCGCCGCTGTGGAGTGCCCCGTCAGATGACGAGATATACGTCGACTCTTGGGAAAATCTCTCGGGTAACGCCCCCAAGTTGGTGGTTTACTACAATCCGTAATCTTTGCTTTCAGGAGGCTTTGAAATGAGAACGAGAGCAGTAGTGAGCAGGCTCTTCCCTGCCATGTTGATTGCGCTATTGGCGCTTATTGCTACTGGATGTGGAACTGTCCGGCATAATTTGGTCTTCCAGAACAACTATGCGCCCCAATCTGGTACAAGAATTGAAGTGGGCCGCGTTACTAATAAGGCTGGCAAAACGTTCGATATTGATATTGAAGAAATGCTTGCAGATGCCCTCGTGGAAGCATTCCGAACAAACAGAATTCTTTGGTTGGGAAAAGGCCATAAACTCGTAGTGACCTGCGATATTCTCAAGTACGAGAAGGGGAACGCATTCAAGAGATGGCTCTCTCCTGGTTGGGGAACAACCGTATTGAAGATAAAAGGCACCTTGACCGAGAATGGTCAAGCAGTAGGGGCTATGGAGGCTCTGCGTACCGTTACTTTTGGGGGGGTATTCACTATCGGTGCATGGAAAAGAGTCTTTACTAATGTCGCTAAAGATATTGCAAGGGACCTTCGTTCAAAAATCCCAAAGTAAATGCTTGGCTATCTACATACACTCTATGTTTGTGGGATATAAGTCAGGCCCCAAGGAGTAGCTTTGCCTTGACGTGCTATACGTTACTTCGCAATACTTCACTTTGCCTTTACCGCACTTTACACTGCTTAGTCCGACATTGCCGTGTGGTGTCAGGCTGAGCAAGGTCATCCCTGAGGCCCTGATCCTTCCTAACCAAGAATAGCACATGCCAGCAGATTGTCAAGTTTCACCTTTCACCAAATTTTCCCGATTTTTCATCTAACGTTTTGGCTTTGAAAACGTATAATAGTGCGGCAGTTTATGAGAGGCTATAGGCAATAGCCAAGAGCCAATAGCCGGAAAAGAAAATGTCAAAGCGCAACGGTGAAAAAGCTCAAATGACAAATGAAGCTCAAAGCTCAAATGACAAATAGGAAAAAGGTTTTCCTCCGTGTCCTCCGTGCCTCCGTGGTGAAATTCACCCTAACTCATTGCGGGAAAACATGTTACACATGTCCACGCCATCTGTCTCGACGCAACCTGCTTACATAGCAACAGGTTGCGTCAATTCCCAATTCACACTGTCCCACGCAAATGTAGCAGAGACCCCCGCGAAATCTGTAAATAGATGTCGTAAGTCGTTGGTATATAAGGAACTCTATTTACAGACGGGTTTCACAGCCGGTTTGCGCAGTTGGGTGGGGTTGCGATGGTGCTTAATGCAACTCCAAGGCACGCAACAGGAGTTCAATCAGCTTGATTATCGCAAGGGAAACACGTATAATGGCGCGAAATCGAAGATGACAACTTTCGGGAGAATATGGTGAACGAGTTTGTCAAGCAGGTAGTTGAAGCAATTGGGAAGCAGTTGCCGGTCGAGGCGGGCGAAATCGAGGAACTGCTCGAAGTTCCGCCGAAACCCGAGATGGGCGATTACGCCTTCCCCTGCTTCACCCTTGCGAAGACCATGAAGAAATCGCCCGCTGCGATTGCGGATGAGACTGCGCAGGCAATTGAGCTGCCCGCCCTTCTCGAGCAGGTCAAGGCTGCCGGGCCGTACATCAACTTCTTCGTTGACCGGGCCGAGTTCACGCGCCGCACCTTGAAGCGCGCAATTGAGCAGGACCTCCTCACCACGGAGACGGGAAAGGGCAAGACTGTTGTCATAGACTTCTCCTCGCCGAACATTGCGAAGCCGTTCGGAATCGGCCACCTGCGCTCGACCGTAATCGGCGCTGCGCTCTACCGGCTTTTCGAAGCGCTCGGATACAAGGTTATCGGCATAAACCACCTCGGCGACTGGGGCACGCAAATCGGGAAAATGATGGTCGCATTCAGGAAATGGGAAGAGCCCGGGAAGTTTGCGCAAGACCCGATTGCGCACTCCTACGACCTTTACACCCGCTTCCACGAGGAGGCGGAAGGCGACCCGCAGCTTGAGGAGGATGCGCGCCTGTTCTTCAAGCAGCTTGAAGAAGGCGAGGAGGAGGCCAAAGACTTCTGGAACCGGTTTATGGACATCTCCATGACGGAGTTCAAACGCATATACGACAAGCTCGGCGTCCATTTCGACGCCTACACCGGCGAGTCGTTCTACAACGACAAAACGGAAGATACCATCAAGCTCCTCAGCGAGAAAGGGCTTGCGACCGAGAGCGAGGGCGCGCTTGTCGTTGACCTCGGCGATGAGATGCCGCCCTGCATGCTCAAGAAAGCGGACGGCGCGACCCTCTACGCGACCCGCGACCTCGCGGCCGCAATCTACCGGCACCAGAACTACAGCTTCGACCTGTGCCTCTACGTTGTGGGCATGCCGCAGGAGCTGCACTTCCGCCAGGTCTTTGCCGTGCTTGAGAAAGCAGGCTTCGAGTGGGCCGGCAACATGCACCACGTACCATTCGGGCACGTACTCGGGATGTCAACGCGCAGAAGGACGATGGTGCTCCTGGATGATGTTCTTAACGAGGCGGTAAACAGGGCGAAGGAAATCATCGCCGAGAAGAACCCCGACATCGAGAACGCATCCGAGGTTGCGCAGGCGGTCGGCGTGGGCGCGGTGATATTCAACGACCTCAAGACCTCGCGTGTAAAAGATGTTCAGTTCAACTGGAAGGCGATACTGAGCTTTGACGGCGAGACCGGGCCGTACCTGCAATACGCTCACGTGCGATTCGCAGGCATACTGCGCCACTTCGAGGGCGAGCTTCCAAAGCCAGAGTCCGTGGACTTCAGCCTGCTATCGGAGCCCGAGGAGTGGCAGCTTGTGCGCGACATCGAGGCGTGGCCATCGGCGCTTGCGCAGGCTGCGGAGCATTTCGAGCCTTCGGAAGTGTCCGGCGCGCTCCTGCATCTGGCGAGCGACTTCAACCGCTTCTACCAGAAGCACCGGGTCGTAAGCGAGAATAAGGCGCTGAGCGGGGCGCGGGTCTCGCTCGTGCTGGCGCTTAAGAATGTCCTCGCCAGGGGGCTTTCCATACTTGGGCTGAAAGCGCTCGAAAGGATGTAACTGTGCGAAACCGGCAACCTGCAGGAGTTGTGCGAGAGAGCAAACGGGTGCTTGCTTACTTGCGCTCGATTGACTCGATATCGGCCCTGCGGTACACCATCTCGGCGGTGGTTGTGCCTTTGGTTATCTCTATCGTTACCTTGTCGTCGGCCTCTGATATCAGCCTGCCTGTCAGGCGGCTGCCATCTTTGAATATTATGGTGACCTCCGGCCTGCTGGACGGTGCCTGCGCTTCGGCCCTGCGGTTCACGCCTGCGAAATGGTTGTACGGTACCTGGAGCGCAAGGACTGCAAGGGCGGTCGGGTACACTTTTCCCGCGCGGAAGTCTGAGAAATGGCCCATGTCCCAGGCACCTGCATCGCCGCCTTCTCTGAGCTGGGCCGGGATAAGCACGGACTCGAGTGCCCAGTTCCACTCGCGAAAGGTGAGCTCGTCGCCCTGCCAATGGGCATACGTGCCGAAGAGGAAGTACGGGAAGTTGGTTCGAGTTCCATTGGGGAAATTGGCGCGCATCAGCTCGACAGCGCCCTTCAGCTTGCCGGAAGCCGGGTCGCTTCCGGAGGCGAGCCTGCCGTACGCGGCGGCCGCAGTCGCGATGAGCATCTTCTGGTACTGAGGCCGGCGCCGCTGCGGCCTGGTGGGGTCTTGGAGCTTCTCGTAGTCCACACGGCCCTGGAGGTCCGAATGTGCGTTGTAGGTGTTAAGAGCTCCCTCGAGCAGGTCGCTCAGGAACTTTATCTTTCCCGCTCGCGCCGACAGCATCGCGAGCTGCATCCAGGTGGTCAAAATGACGTCTTCTGTGGACTTCTCGTCCGCGAACCTCCAACCCCGGCCTGGTTCCAGAATCTTGATGGTGTACTTGACGGCCTTCCGGCAGGTGTCAGTAAAGGCCTCGTCGTCGGTCATATTGAGAAGCTCACAAAGCACAAGAAGGGAAATGGCGTGAGCGAGGCGGTGATTCGGGTGAACCGGTTCGCCCAGAAGCCCGTTACTCTTCTGAGCTGCCTTGAGGTGTTCAACCGCTTTCTTCACAACCTCGCGGTACGGGCCCGAAAGGTGCGTGCTTCCTTCTGCAAGGAAGCAGAGGGTCACAAGGGCGGTGAGCGAAATCTCGTCAAGGGCGGTCTTGCCCCTGGAGATGTTTTTCCAGCTTCCGTCCAGTTCCTGCTTGCGTGCAAGCCAGGCAAGCCCGTTCTTGATTGCAGTTGCAGCCTTCTTTTCCACCAGCTTATCTTTCGGCAGGAAGCGGCCCCGGTACGGCACCTCGTTGACAAGCTTTGCGATCCGGGGTCTGGCCTTCGGCGCCTCGGTCGAGTCCGGGTAGTTATCAGAAAGCGACATGTAGAGGCTCAGAGCTCTCGTTTTCCTGCCTGCCTTTTCGGCAGCCTGGGCGGATTCGAGAAGCAAGGCAGCTTCTTCTCGATACTTGTCAATCTCAGCGGAAAGCCCGTGCGCCATGCGTTTCCAGAACGGGCTTTCATTCTCGCTGCCGAGCTTTTTGAAAATGTCCTGTGCGCCTTTGAGGTCGCCCATCAAGCGAAGCGAACGGCCCTGCTCGACAAGCTCTATATTTTCAAGCTCGGCCTCAAGCGTCTTATTCTGCTCGTCGGAGGCATTTTTAGCAAGCTCTCTATACTTTGTCTTAGCTTCGTCAAGAAGCAATTGTTGTACAAGCAGACGTATATCCTCAAGGTCTGTGTTGAAATTGATTGCAACTATCCTGATTTTTATCTCGTTAAGGAACTTCTTGACCACATCGGTGCTGGCATATTCATCCAGCAGTTGCTTGTAAAGCTTGATTGCCTCAACAGGCTTACCAGCCTTAAAGGCGCCCGCGGCTGCGTCCATGAGTTCTGTAGCTTTCTTTTCTCGCCCAAGCTTTTCTCTTACTTCCCTGGTCTTGGCGGAATCGAGCTTCTCAAACTCCGCCTGCTGCAACGCGAAGATTCTGGCGAACTCCTCCTCTTTAAGGAACTCGACCTTGCCTGAAAGGCGGATTACGTTGCGGCCCCTGTGGCGCACAGTGTGGACAGGCTGCGAGTCGGCAACAATTACAGGGTCTTCCATAACAGATTGTGCCGCGACAGCTTCATCCATGAAGTACGCGTATTTCTGTTTCTTACAGAAAAGCGGGATGCCCGGTTCAAGCACCCCTGTTTCTTTCAAGATGTCGAGGTCTTCTGGCAGGGTGTTGTGTTGCTCACGATACTTCATAAGAGCCGCTGCGATGCTCTTCAAGTTCGCAGCGCAGGCGGCGGAGAGGCGTGCTTCCTGGCGAATTATTTCTTCCGCGGCAAGGGCTTCGGGAGAAGGCCCGACGGCCGGCTTTGCCTGGAATTTGTATATTACGAAGGCAATCATTACGCCAAGGATGACAAAAACCAGAACCACCTCAAGCGGGGAAAACAACCGATGCGGCTTCTCAATAGCCTTGGTTGGCGCAAGGGTTTCAGGCGTCTTTTCTCCCTCCTTTGCCTTTTTTTCCAGCTCTGAAGGTCCGATAACAGGTACAAGAATGCTTGCCCTGCACATGGAGCACTGAATGCTCTCGCCCGACTGGTCATCAGGGATTTCAAATTTCTGCCCGCACGCGGCGCATCTTATTTTAATCATGTTTGCCTCCGCACGACGACGGTTCGCCTGCATATGCAAAAGAACTACACGAATTATCTTTATCTATATCACGAAACGTCCAAAAAGTCAAGGATAATCAGGATATCAAGCTGTCTGCGTGCCCGCGCCGAGGCCGAAAAGGAGCTTTTCTGAGAACTAATCCCTCGGTGACTGGTCTAAGATGGCAGGAACTTAAGCGGAAAGGAGACTGTTATGCGTACTGCGTTGAGCTGGCTGACTGCGGGTGCGGCGGTTGTTCTCTTTGTCTCTGTCGTATGCGCCCAGGACAAGGAAATCGAGCACTATGATGCGTACAAGAAGGTTGTGGCAAAGACTGCCGGAATGGTGTCGGACAGGGAAGCAAGGAAGCTTGCTTCAAAGCACAGCCTGCACATTCTTAACATTACGTGGGAAGACACCGGGCGCTACAAAGGCTCGGAGGTCGGGCCGAACATCAGCGACATGACGATTCAAGTGCAGCAGATGGACCCGCGGACCGAGAAGTTCA
>CAYWBA010000198.1:0-6242 GCA_964455955.1 uncultured Planctomycetota bacterium
TAATGACTATTTCTACACCCAGGACGGCCTTGGAAGTATACGCGAATTGATAGACACCAGTCAGAACACTCAGAACTCGTACGACTACGAAGCTTTCGGCTCTTTCTACGGCACACCTACCGAGAACGTGAAGAATCGCTACACCTACACCGGCCGTGAGTGGGACAGCGAAAGCTCTCAGTATTACTACCGCGCACGGTACTACCAACCCACAACCGGCAGGTTTGGCAGCAGAGATCCGATTGAATATGTGAATCTTTATATATACGTTAATAATCACCCCACCATGTTTTCAGATGCCACGGGCTGGGGTGAAGATATTGTTACATATCCAGACCCAAGAGAAAGTATCTATCCACGTTTAGAACAGGGCCTCATACGGAATTTCTGGGTAGAAGAAATGTATGGTTTTGAAGAGGTAACTATTAAGGATAAGGGTGGTGGAAAAGTCAGGGTTGCGGGAAAGAACGGGATTCGCTTGAGGGTGTGTGTCAAAGATGACTTGGCAGAATACGAGGCAGTTGTTAAAAAGGGTGTTAGGATTAACCTTTATAAGTGGGGTAACTTCTTGGATCCAGAGGCAAAAGTCGTAATAGATTCTCGAACAGGTTGGGGAAAAGGTGCGGAAAAGGACTTGGTTGAGTTCGAGATCACCGCTCGCCTGTACGTCGATTGGTACAGGCCTACACTTAATCCTGGTCCTGGGGAGTGGGCACATACATCTTTTCGCGACATCCGGTTCTCATTCCGAGTAGGTTTCGGTTTAAAGTATAATAGTGAGTTTGCCAAGGGCGCAAGACACGCAGTGGACAAGTTTAAGCACGAAACTCCTCATCAGCTGTATTGGAATATCCCCAATAAATCCATCGGAGATTTTAAGCTTGTCATTAAAGCAAAACTGAAAGTTTTGAAAGTGGTTTCGGAATCCCCACAGGTAAAGTGGTTGGAACTTACCAAGATGAAATGGGTAATTGGCGAGAAGTTAAGGTAGAGTTTTCATTTATAATTACGCAAGCCAAGG
Source organism: uncultured Planctomycetota bacterium (assembly GCA_964455955.1). Taxonomy (GTDB): domain Bacteria; phylum Planctomycetota; class SKW154; order SKW154; family DAOVDS01; genus CAYWBA01. The sequence goes on from CAYWBA010000198.1 coordinate 1,022, forward strand.
GCTGTACGGTTGTACAGCATGTGGCAGCATAGTACCGAGTTTTGTGCGGCGAAATTTGAATGAGTAAGTAAATTGGAGAGTTGTTGAGTAGACTTTTGACCGAAGTATGTTTCTCGTTGAGTGAGCTTGAGAAGCAATTATTTACTCAAATGTTCAAATGTCAACATTGGTGAAAAGTTTGCTTTTGTGACATAGGAAAAATACGTAATCTAGTGGCCTTAATGAGCAGAGAAGTTAGTTAGGTGGAACAGAGAGATGGGAAAGTTCTTGTTCTCTTTTTCTATTTTTGTTTTGTGTCTGTCTCTTGTATGCGAGGCAAGCGCCAATGGCCCTGATACCGTTCTCATCGATGCCGCCGGCTATGGCGACCTTGAAGAAGTAAAGAAGCTTGTCCATGAAGGCCACAGTGTTAATGTATGTGACCATAATGGATCAACAGCATTGCACGAAGCGGCACGTGGGGGACACAAGGCTGTTATTGTGTTTCTCCTTTCCAACCAAGCCTGGATAGACGCGCGGGACAATAGCGGCAAAACGCCTCTATTCTGGGCGTCGTACAACGGGCACAACGATGTTATTGAATATCTTGTAGCTGAGGGTGCCAACGTCAACGCAAAAGACAAGAAAGGTCTCTCGCCACTGCATATGGCGGCCATGGGTAAACACAAAAAGGTTGCAGAGGTTCTTATCAAGGGTGGCGCAGACGCCGGGGCAAAAGCCAAAGATGGCAGAACAGCTCTGCTTCTTGCGCTTGATGTTGGTACCGAAGACATCGCCGTACTTCTAATCGAGAGGAACGCAGGCATCAACGAAGTAGGCGAAGATGGGGTCGCGCCCATACACCTTGCAGCAAGTATTGGTTCCGAGAAGATTGTCGAACTTCTTCTGAGCAAAGGTGCTGACGTCAATGCAAAGGACAAGAATGGCTGGACACCTCTCTCTTTTGCGGCAGAGACAGGCAGAGGGGCCACTATTAAGTTTCTTGTTTTGAAAGGTTCTGACGGCAGCGTGCAGTGTGGAGCAAGGCGCGAGCTTCCTCTTCACATTGCGGCACACGCGGGGCATATGGAGATCGTCGAATTCCTAGTTAGCAAGTTTGGTGGTGTTCATGCTAAAGATAGTTTCGGTTTTACGCCACTTCACCGGGCAGTTATGGGAGATCACCTGGACGTTGTCCAGTTTCTTATAGCCAAAGGTGCTAATGCGAAGGCCGTAGATTTTGTCAAGAGAACACCGTTGCATTTCGCTGAGAGCAAGGATGTCGCCAAGCTTCTAATAGAGCATGGAGCCGACGTGAACGCGAGAGACAAGGACGAAAGAACTCCTCTTCACTTCTCTGTTAACAGTAGTGTGGCCGAAGTTCTTATTAGCAAAGGCGCAGATGTAAACGCAAAAGAGGAAGATAAGCACACACCGCTTCACAATGCTGCTGACAGAAGCGACTTATCCGTCGTTCGTCTTTTGGTTACGAATGGTTCTAATGTCAATGCCCGTACCTACGCGGGATATACGCCCCTTCATTTTGCGGCTAAAGAGGGTTGCAAAGAAGTGGCTGAGTTTCTCATTGCGAATGGGGCCCATGTTGATAAGACAAATGACGCGGGCGAAACTCCTTTGCATCTTGCTGTGCAGCTTGGTCGTGCCAATTTGGTCGAACTTTTCGTTGCTAAAGGTGCCGACATAAACGCAAACGATAATGATAGCTACACCCCCTTGGACTTTGCCCAACAATGTGGGCACAAAGACATAGAGAAATTTCTATTAGAGCATGGTGCCAAGCCGGGGAAGTGAATGTTCCAACACAGAAGAATTCCCGAAAATCATTCAGATTCAGCGCAAGAATGAGCGCGGGTTTACGTCTTTGTTAGTGAGTAACCTGTAGAGGAAACAGAGTAACCAGCAGTGAGTAATGAGGGGAAAAGAGCAGTAGAACAGGGGAACAGTAGAGCTGCGGGCAAGGCCCGCCTCCGTGCCTCAGTGGTGAAATTTGCCCCAACTTATTGGCAGGTAAGATGTTACACATGCCCACACTTCGCGTTTCGACGCAACCTGCTGTAATACCAAAGGGTTGCGTTATTTCCAAACCCGCGCTGTCCCCCGCAAATGTAGTCGAGACCCCCGAAAAATCTGTAAATATATGCCGTAACTCGTTGGTACATAAGGAACTCTATTTACAGACCTGTAAATGGGGCCAATGTGCCTGCGTGAAGAATGGAAGAAGAAAAAATTGCCGGATTTTCCGAACCCGGAAGGCTGCCGGCGCGTTCAATTAGCAGAAGGAAAAGGCGTAGAGAGTTTGTTAGTCTTACGGAAGGGAGGCGGATATGAGAAGGGCGTTCAAACTGGGGCTAATGCTTGTGTGCGTGGCGTTTGTGTTCTCGCTGCTTGCCGCGCAGGCATTCTCCCAGGACAAGGGCAGGCATGGCCAGAAAGAGCTTACGGAAAAGAGCCTGGCGCAGGAGAATAAGGCGCTCAGGAAAAAGATTGAGCGGGAACGCGAAAAAACCAAGCGGCTGGCGGAGCAAATCCAGAAGCTGCGTGCCGATATGCAGAAGCTCGGCCAGCGCCTGAAGGGCAAGCAGGTCAAAAAGCAGGCTCCGAAGAAAAAGGCCCCGGCCAAAAAGCATGTTGCGAAAAAAGAGCTGCTCGTCGAGCCGCAAGGTCGCAGGAAAATGCGCAAGCAGCCTGCGCCCCAGCTCAGAAGAGAGCAGGCGAGGCGGCGCAAACCAGCCGACAAGCAGGAGCCACGGGAAGCTCTCAGGAAGCGTATCCGGCAGATGCGCCAACAGTTAGAGGGCCGTGGAGGTGGTGAGCAGCCCCGGATGCGCAAAGATATGCCCGGCCAGAGGGGCCAGCGCGGGGATGTGCAGAAGCGCATCCAGCGGGTGCGCCAGGGCCTGCAGGGCCGCGGGGACGATAAGGGCTCCCGGATGCGCAGGGGCATGAAGGGCCAGAAGGGCATCCGCGAGGGTGTCATGAAGCGCCTGCAGCAGTTGCGCCGGAGAATGGACCAGAAGCCCCGCATGCGCCAGCAAATGCGAAAAGGGATGGAAGGCATGCGCGGCAAGCCAGGGATGAAAGGCCGCAGAGGCATGCAGGGTATGCCGGGAATGAAAGACCACAAAGGCATGCGCGGCAAGCCGGGGATGAAAGGTCACAAAGGCATGCGCGGCAAGCCAGGGATGAAAGGCCGCAGAGGCATGCAGGGTATGCCGGGAATGAAACATGGCAAAGGGCCTCGCGGCAAGGGCGAAGGTTTCATGCCGCCCGGGCACGCACAGCCGAAGGGCAAGCGTGGCAAGCAGATGCCGATTGACAGAGAGATGGTCAAGCGTCTCAAGGAAGAGATAAAGCGCGAGATAATCCAGGAACTCAAGAAGTTTCTCATGGAGCATCTGAAGAGATTCAAGCAAAGATAAAAAACTGTGGTATCCGGCCATTTTCAGTCTAACACGGCCGGTTGACACGCATATAAATAGAGGGTATAGTACATATCCTCTATTTTCTTAACCGCCCGGCTTATCGGAGGTTGGCTGTGAGAGTGCTAATAAAAGCATTTCTTTCCTGCGCGGTTCTTGCGCTGCTGTGCCCTTCGGCTCTTGCAAAGGATATCATAGAGCTGAAAAGCGGCGAAAAGGTCGAGGGCGAGGTCATTGAGGAGACCCGCACCGAGATTAAGGTAAAGACAGGCGAGACCCAGCTTGTCCTGCCGAAGGGCATGATTGAAATAATGAAGCTCGAAGTGGCCGACGTCCACCTCAGCGACGGCAGGGTTCTTACCGGGAAGATTGAAAAAGAGACAGATGTAGAAGTAACCCTGCGCATGAAGCTCGGTTCGATAAAGATTGACAGGATGGACATTGACCGCATCGAGCGCAAGGTTGTCGAGCAAAAGCCCAAGATATGGCCCAAGAAGAAAGCAAGGCCTCGCGGGAGCAGGAGCAGCAGGAGCAGTACCACCGGTCTTGAAAAGATAAAGTTCCCCAAGCCTACCGAAAACCTCTCAGTTGAGCAAATACGCCAGCTCAGCAGGGAAGCGATACAGCTTCTTCGAGACAAGAAGTACAAGGCCGCTATAGAAAAATACGAGAAAATCCTGAGAACCAACCCGAAGGACTCGACCGCGCTCTATAACATAGCTTGTGCGTATGCCCTCATGGGCGACAAGAACAAAGCAATCAAGTATCTGCGCATGGCGGTTGCGGCAGGCTACACCGACTTTACGCACATGGCGCGCGACTCCGACCTCGACAGTATCCGCAAGCACAGGGGTTACACCGAGCTTCTGAAGAAGCGCGACGCAATCCAGCTCGACGCCGCCCAGGCGCAGCTTAAGAGGCTCAAGGAAAATTTCGGCGAAGGCTACACCTACGAAATCGAGGAAAACCGCAAGCTTATCTTCGCCACCAACCAGAGTCTCGAAATGCTGCAGCGCATGAAAGAGCACCTCTTCCGCTTCGCAGATGCGCAGTGGAAAATGCTCTGGGACAACAAGCCCTCATACTACATTACCGTCGTCTGCCCCGACCGGGCAACTTTCAACAAGATGAGGCCAAGGGCCGGCGTCGGCGGGTGGTACAACCCGGGCACCAAAATACTTGTCTGCGGCGACATCGGATTGACCCTGAACCACGAGTTCACCCATGCCCTCCACTTCGCGGACCAGGGAGCCAGGGGCATGGGCGCGCCGATTTATATCACCGAAGGGTTCGCAACCCTGTTCGAGTCGTGCGGCTTCATCGGCAGCAAGCTCGTGCCCCGCAAGGTGAGCAACAGATTCGGCACAATCAGGAAGGCCACGGAGCAGAAACGCCATATCCCCTGGGAAGAGTTCCGCAAGTATCCGCAGGCAAAATACTCCGGCTTCTGCTACGCCCAGGGCCGCTACCTGATGGTTTACCTCTACGAGAACGACAATCTGAGGAAGTGGTACGACACCTACTGCGAGACATACAGAAACGACCGCAGCGGCAAGGTGGCCTGGGAAAAGGTTCACGAGAAAGACCTCGGTGAGATAGAACAGCAATGGGTCACCTGGATGAACAGCATCTCCTACGAGAAGCGGAAACGCGTTCGCCAGGGCGGGCCATACCTCGGCGTGCAGTCCGAAGAGTGCGAAAAAGGCATCGCGCTCTTCCAGGTCGTCCCGGATTCCCCGGCCGACAAGGGCGGCCTGCATGAGGGCGACATCCTCACACACGCCGACGGCAAGCAGATAAAA
>CAYWBA010000199.1:0-6216 GCA_964455955.1 uncultured Planctomycetota bacterium
TACCTGCAGGCGCATCATTCATCCCTGCCACCAGGACATTTACCTGGACACCTGATGATACTCAGGCTGGCAACTACAATGTGACCTTCAGCGTAAGTGACGGCAATGGAGGAAATGACAGCGAGACAATCACAATTACAGTTGAGGATACAGGCGTGACCCCCGGCGCGATAGCAGGCAGGGTGATAGATGCAGATACCGGGCTTCCGGTACAGGGCGTGAAAGTTTCTGACGGCACCCGCTCAACAACGACAGATGCAAACGGAGAATACACGATAGCTGCCGTCCCGCCCGGCATCTACTCGCTCACATTCACAAAGACGGGTTACGAGCCGGACTCCCTGTCCGGCGTGGTGGTTACGGAAGGGAACACTACAATACTCCCTGACTTCCAGTTGCAGGAAGACCTCATTCCAACAGAATACGCACTTAGTATAAACATTTCAGGCAGCGGTATTGTAACCAAGAACCCGGACAAAGCTTTATATGGAGATGGTGAAGTCGTGACTCTTATCCCGGCACCAGATGCCGGTTGGACTTTCGGCCACTGGGAAGGTAACCTGTCTGGCAGCGATAACCCTGCAGCAATAACCATGGATGCAGACAAGACAGTAACCGCTGTATTCACCCGCCGGTATATTCCTCTGCCGAAAAAGGGAGGAGGGTGCTCGATCAGCAGTTTCAGTGATTCGACTCCCCAGCCCGGCACTGTGCTCGGATACTTCCTGCCGTTCCTGCTGCTGATGCTTTACACAGTTTTGGTAAAGAGGCGTCGAAGCCGCGTCCTGTTCCAAAGTGACAGATAGGGAGTATTCATTCGGATGACCGGGATAAAGGAAGGCGGAAGTTGTACATATCATTAGAACATACAAGTCTTGCCTCAATTTTGAAGTTTCCCAAGAAATTTTCAACTTTTCCGGAATATTCGCACGCCTCAGGTGTTGTATATACTAAGTAGCGAGTAGTCAGTAACGAGTAGCGGGAAATGATAAATATGGACCACTGTGGCACAGGGATTATATTTAACGGTCGAGCTTGCTCGACGTTTTCGGCACACGCGCAGCAAGCTGCGTCGCTAAGTGTCCTCCGTGCCTCTGTGGTGAAAAACAATGTAACTCCCAGCGTGACAAGATGTTATGTGAAAAGACCCTCTCTGATGCCCAGCGGTCGCTCTGCATAAGTCGCGGCTGTTCCCCACCTTGCGGCGATTCTCTAACAACTTCAAAAAGTTTACAAGAACCTATACATATGTTTTTCGACTTGCGTCAACCAGGTTCACAGAGAAGTTGTGCTATCTATCTGGGAAGTAAGTGGTTAGGTAAAGGGGATTTTGGGGGATTCTTATGCAAGTGGGTGTTGGGGCCAGTGATGATTTGTAAATTTCGCCCATGTGTGCACTCCGGGGACGGGAGGCGCAGCCCGCTCTACTGCTTTACTGCTCTACTAACTCAAAGAACAGGAGAACAGGAGAACCGCTGCAATACGTGGCGTTGGGCGGGTTGCACCCGCCAGCGAGACAAATTTGTTTGACAGTGCAAGGCCGCTCGCTATAATGCACCGGGCAGCGCCCGGCCGCAAGGTAAAGGGCAGCGGCAGGGGAAAGTAGACAGTGGAACAGTAGAGCAGTGAAAATCGGAGATTTTTATATGGGATTATACGAGGATGTTCAAGAGGCGGTTGACGCGATACGGAAGCGCAGCCCGGTTGTACCCAGGTTCGCCATAATCCTCGGCACGGGTCTCGGGGCTCTGGCTGAGGAGATAGAAACAGAATCGGTCATAGATTATTCGGAAATCCCTCACATGGTGCAATCCACAGTTGAGACGCATGCAGGCCATCTGCTTCTCGGCAAGCTTGAAGGCCAGCCCGTGGTTGCCATGAGCGGACGGTTTCACATGTATGAAGGCTATAATACCAAAGAGATAACTTTCCCGGTTCGCGTCATGCGAGCACTGGGGGCGCGGCCTCCGGCCGAGAAAGTAGATAGTAGTGAGGAGAAAGTAGAGCAGCTAACGCAGGGGACGGAGTTCCTGCTGATTTCGAACGTCAGCGGCACTATGAACCCGCAGTTTGCTCCCGGCAACCTTGTGATAATCGAGGACCATATCAATCTCCTCGGTGAGAACCCGCTTGTCGGCCACAATGACGAGCGCCTCGGCCTGCGCTATCCCGACATGAGCGCGCCGTACGACCGCAAGCTTATAGACCTTGTTAGGAGAATTGCACTCGAGGAAGGTATTCAGGCGCATACCGGGGTGTATGTCGCGCTTACCGGGCCAAGCCTTGAGACAAGAGCTGAGTACAGGTTCCTGCGCATGAGCGGCGCTGACATTGTCGGCATGAGCACAGTACCTGAAGTGATAGTGGGGGTACACGCGGGCTTTCGCATATTGGGCATCTCGGTCGTTACTGATGAGTGCTTGCCCGACAGGCTGAAGCCCGCAGATATTCGCGACATAATAGCGGCCGCCAAGCAGGCGGAGCCGAATCTGACCAAGCTGTTCAGACGGGTAATAAGAGAAGCAGAATGAAAGTGGAGATGCGCAAGAGATGAACTACAAGGACACGCTTAACCTTCCCAGGACAAGCTTTCCCATGAAGGCTGACCTGGCCAGGCGCGAGCCGGAGATACAGGCCAGGTGGGAAAAAGAAAAGATATATCAGAAGATACGCGAGGCTCGGGCCGGCGCTCCTGTTTACCTGCTTCACGATGGCCCGCCTTACGCAACGGGAGACCTGCACATAGGCACCGTAATGAACAAGGTCCTCAAGGACATAGTTGTGCGTTACAAGACCATGGAGGGCATGGATGCGCCGTTTCTGCCCGGCTGGGACTGTCACGGGCTCCCGATTGAGCACAAGGTTATGCAGGCGCTGGGGCGGGTAGCACCCGCGGGCGAGACAACCGCTCGAAATGCAACAGGGAAAATGTCCAGTACTCCCAAAGAGAAGGCCGCCTCGGGAACCCAGGCTCTGGGGGCGGACTTAAAGTCCAAGACGCCGGCCGAAATCAGGCAGGCCTGTCGCGAGTATGCGCAGAAGTATGTGGAGTTCCAGCGGGAGCAGTTCAAGCGGTTCGGAGTTTTCGGCGACTGGGAAAACCCCTATCTTACAATAGACCACAAGTACGAGGCGGGGGTAATAAACGTGCTCGGCAGAATTGTCGAGAACGGCTATGTCTATCGCGACCTGCGCCCGATTCACTGGTGCCACAAGTGCAAAACCGCCCTGGCGGAGGCCGAGCTTGAGTACGAGGATGTGAAGAGCCCCTCGATATACGTCAAGTTCCAGGCCGAGGATGCGGTGCGTAAGGCCTTTAACCTGGATAACGGGCTGCCTGTGTCACTTCTTATCTGGACTACAACGCCCTGGACCCTGCCCGCGAACGTGGCGGTCGCTTTCGGCCCGCAGTTCGAGTATGCGGCGGTGGAGCTTGGCGGTAGAGAAATTGTCATCATGGCGGCCGGGCTTGTTGAGCGGGTCATGGAAGAAACAGGGCAGAAAGACTGGCGCGTGCTTTCCAAGGTCCGCGGCGAAGAGCTCGAAGGCATGATTTACAAACACCCATTCGTCGAGCGCGAGGGCCGCATAATAATGGCCAACTTCGTCTCGCTTGAGTCGGGTACAGGGACAGTTCATGTTGCCCCCGGCCACGGCAAGGAAGACTACGATGTCGGCCTGCAGTATAAGCTCCCTATTATAAGCCCGGTTGATGAGGAGGGGCGGTTTACCGAAGAGTTCCCGAGCATGAAGGGGATAAAAGTCTTCGATGCAGACGAGAAGATAATGGAGAACCTCGAGAGTCTCGGCGTGCTTCTGGCCCGCGCCCCGCTGACGCACGCTTACCCGCACTGCTGGCGCTGCAAGAGCCCCCTTATCTTCAGAGCCACGCGGCAGTGGTTCATTAATGTGGAGCACTCCAACCTCAGGTCCGCCCTTATTGACGAGATTAAGAAGGTTACCTGGATACCGGACTGGGGCAAGATACGAATCCTCAGAATGGTCGAGGGGCGGCCCGACTGGTGCATTTCCCGCCAGAGGTTCTGGGGCGTCCCAATCCCTGCCGTCTACTGCAAGGAGTGCCAGTCGCCTATCCTTCAGAAGTCCATAATTGACAAGGCGCGCGACATCTTCGCGGAGGAAGGCTCGGATTCATGGTTCAAGCGTGACATCGATGCCTTCCTTCCCGAAGGGTTCAAGTGCCCGGTGTGCGGCGGAGCAGAGCTTGAGAAGGAGAGCGATATTCTTGATGTATGGTTCGAATCGGGCGCGAGTTATCACCCGGTCCTGATGGAGTCCGAGGGCATGTCGTTCCCGGCTGACCTCTACCTTGAAGGCACGGACCAGCACCGCGGGTGGTTCCAGACCTCTCTCATAACGAGCTCGGCCGCGTTCGGACATGCCCCTTACAAGGCTGTTCTCACTCATGGCTTTGTGGTGGATGAAGAGGGGCGCAAGATGTCCAAGAGCCTCGGCAACTTCATCACTGTCGAGAATGTTCTCAGCAAGTTCGGCGCAGACATATTGAGACTCTGGATTTCATCAATAGATTACCGTAATGACATAAGCACGTCCGAGGAGATTATCAGCCGGGCGGGCGAGTCTTATAAGAAGCTCAGGTTTACGTTCCGCTACCTCCTGGGCAACCTTAACGAGTTTGACCCCCGGAAGGATACGGTTGATTACGAGAGCATGCTTGAGATAGACCGCTGGGCCCTTGCCGCGCTGCAGAACCTTGTGGCGAAAGTCCATCATACATACGAAGAGTTCGACTTCCACATGGTTTATCAGCGGATTTACAACTTCTGCGCTGTGACTATGAGCTCGTTCTATTTCGATATTCTCAAGGACCGGCTCTATACCGCGGCGCGGGGGTCGCTTGAGTTGCGGAGCGCTCACACCGCAATGCGTGAGATTCTGCTTGTCCTTCTCAGGCTTACGGCGCCGATTCTCGTTCACACGTGTGAAGAGGCATGGCAGCACATTTCAGGCAAGAAGGGGTATGAAAGCGTTCACCTGACGCATATGCCGAAGGTGTACAACGAGTACGCCGACAAGTCGCTGCTTGAAAGATACGAAAGACTTTTCACAGTACGTGAGGAGGTATTGCGCCATCTTGAGGCGCTGCGGGTTGCAAAGACAATTGGTTCTTCGCTTGAGGCCTGCGTCAAGCTCTACACTGATGACAAGGAGCTGTATGAATATCTGAACTCTTTCGGCGTGGGCGGAAGCTCAGGGCTTGAAACCCTGTTTATCGTTTCAAAAGTTGAGCTGTCGGGCGAACTGGCGGGTAGCACCCGCCGGCGAGATAACGTCCAGCGCGCGTCAGGTGTGGAAGGGCTTGAAATTGAGGTGGGCCGCATAACCTATCCTAAATGCGAGAGATGCTGGAACTACCGCGAGAGCGTGGGACAGGACGAGAAGCACCCGACCCTTTGCCAGAGATGTGTTGAGGTAGTTGGACAGATTACTGCTTGAGGTATTCGAAGTTGGGAGAACCTGAGACCATCATAGAGGCTTCAATAGAGGCGAGCCGGTCCCTGATTGGGCAAGCAGGCCTTATTACTCGCGTGGCCGACGATATAGTTTCCGCTGTCCGCCGGGGCGGGCGGGTTTATCTCTTTGGCAACGGCGGCAGCGCCGCAGATGCGCAGCACCTTGCGGCGGAGCTTGTCGGCAGGTTTGAAAGGGAAAGAGACGCCATCCCCGCTGTTGCGCTTACCACAGACACCTCTATCCTGACCTCCACTGCCAACGACTGCGGGTACGAAACTGTCTTCGAGCGGCAGGTGGAGGCACACGTGCGTGTTGACGATGTTGTAATCGGAATCTCGACAAGCGGCTCCTCGCCCAATGTGGTGCGCGCACTGCAAAAAGCAAAAGAACTTGGCGCGCACACCGTGCTTCTGACCGGGGCCACTCGTGGTGCTGCCTGCGACTGTGCCGATGCAGTAATCGCTGTGGACTCCGATAACACCGCGCGGGTACAGGAAGCTCACATCCTTGCCGGCCACATCATCTGCTACCTGGTGGAAGCGAAACTGTGCGGCCCAAACTGCGGAGATGTGCATGCCCAGTGATATGGAAGGCGAAGTTTTTGACCGCGGCCCGGCCCGGGGTGAGCTCGGGGACGAAGAAGCGGCTCAGTATGACTTCTCCCAGTCAGTAAGACTCGGGGGCGAAGAGAGCTCAGGCCCGCTGTTCAGTGAGCGCTAT
>CAYWBA010000200.1:0-6210 GCA_964455955.1 uncultured Planctomycetota bacterium
AATGTGAACATCGAGTGGTATTACCAGCTCGGAGGGTCTGAGGCAGGACCAGATACCCAAGTCGGGTGCGCCTTTTCTAACCACCCAGCGAAGGAAGAGGTTAAGACGCTTGGAAGCGCTGCCTGGCCCGGGAGGGCAGAAGAAGTAGCGCAGACCCTGCATGTCTCCGGGTGAGAGTTTCTCGGGCGCAAGCTCAAGCGCACGCACGCAAAAAGACTTAAGTGATGCGGACAGGTCTCTTGTATTTCCCTTGCAGAAAAAATTCTCTATCGAGCCCCAGCCGCGCAGGATTTCGCCAAGCACGTGGAAGAACGCGCAGGTTGCTCCCGGCGTTATCCAGCGGTACTTGATTCCTTCGAACGGGGATGCGTCGCGGGCAAAGCGGTGCTTCTTCGTAAACTCGCAAATCCCCGGGCTGGTGAGTGAGAATATTTTCTGAAGGTTGGATAGGATGCTTTTAATGTTCCCGAAAGCGAAACCTGAGGCCACGAAAGCTGCAACCTCCTTGTCGCCGGGTTTGTGGAACTTCTTAACCATGCCGAGAGGGTCGTTTTCCACATACCTTTTATCGGAGTAAGTCAGAGTGAGCCGGTCGAGCTGTTGTTTGAGCTTGTTCATTTTTCGGCGGCCTCGCGGACGATTGCCTTGAAGAGATTTCCACGCTGCTGGAAGTTTTCAAACATGTCGTAGCTTGCACAGGCGGGCGAAAGCAGCACAACGCCCGGCGCGCCTGCCGCTGAGATAGCTTCACCCACGGCGGACTCGAAAGTTTCGCATTTTATGATTTTCGGGCCGCCGCCTGCCCTGAGCACTGCTCTTTCAATCTTGTCGCTTGTTTCGCCGACGAGGATGAGGTTGGTAACACTGCTGACAATGACCTTTCCAAGCGTCTCGAAAGGAAGCTGCTTGTCGTATCCCCCGGCGATGAGTGTCACAGGGACTTCATTGAATGCAGAGAGGGCGGCAATGGTGGATTCGGGGTTGGTTGCTATGGAGTCATTGTAGTAGCGCACGCCCTCGTGTTCAAGTACAAGCTCGAGCCTGTGCTTCACGCCGCGGAAGTTTTTGATTGCCTCCGCTGTTTCCTGCGGCGATGCCCCGCAGCAGGAGGCGGCGCATGCTGCGCCGAGCGCGTTTGAGATATTGAACATCCCTGGCAGCGGCACATCATCCCGGCGGCAAAGAGGCGTCGTTTCCGAACCCCTGACGAGCTCGAGGATGTCTCCCCGAAGATGCGCCCCGCCGGGAACTTGTCTACAGACCGAGTAGTAGAGCAGTTGCGCACGGGAACAGTCTTTCCAGTGCTCGAACTCGGGGTCTTCGAGGTTGAGGATGACATAGTCTCCGCTTTTCTGGTAGTCGAGTATGGCCTGTTTTGCACGCCTGTATGCTTCCATTGTCTCGTGGCGGTCAAGATGGTTTGGAGTGAGATTTGTTATAAGCGCAACATGGGGGGACTTTTTTATCCACCGGAGCCGCTCAAGCTGAAAAGACGATAGTTCAAGCACTACGACGTGGCCGGCGGTAATTTCGTCAAGCTTGTTAATAAGCGACTGGCCGACGTTTCCACCGAGCATGACAGGGACATGGGAGCAGTCAAGCATTTCAGCCGTGAGGTGGGCTGTTGTTGTCTTGCCGTTCGCCCCGGTGATTCCAATGATACGGGCGGGGCATAATTCGAAAAAGATATTCATCTCGGTTGTCAGTTCAACAAACGCCTCTGTGGCTGCCTTGAGATAGGGCGAGTTGCCAGGGACGGCCGGGGAGACAACGACCAGGTCGGAACGGGTGAAATCTCCCATTTCGTGGCGGCCGAGCACGATTCGCAGGGGAAGCCCCCGGATTTGTTCAAGAGAGGGGGCGAGAGTCTTTTCGTCTTTGAGGTCGGTTACTGTGACGTCAGCCCCGCAGCGGACCAGGTACTTGACAGTTTCAACGCCGCCTGAAAAAAGCCCGAGCCCCATGACTGTTATTCTCTTGCCGGCGAACCGGGGTTTTCCGGGAAGCTGCTCACTTCTCATCGGTGCGTACCTTGTCTGCTCTCTTGAGCAGTTCCTCATCCGGCCTGTCGGGGAGGGGCTTCAGCTTGAAAGAGTACTCGTGGCGGTTATGCAGGCGCAGCGGGAAGACTATTTCGAAAAAGAAGTCAAGCGGAAAGAACTCGTACCACGGGACGGAGGGCTTAACAGTCTTCTTTTCCGTCCAGTAGCCATCCATGCGCAGCATAAGTTCACGGGCGCCGTAGAAGTCGAAGGTCTTTGTCAGAGGCGTCTTCCCGGACTCACGTCCGTTTATGTAGACTGTGGCGCCGGGCGGGTCACTCTTAATCACCAGCTCTCTGACCACGCAACCGCCTGTTGTGCAAAGCACTATAACCAGTATTGCAAGAATTGTTCTTGTTGACATCGCCTGCGGCACTCCTAATAGTCTGCCCGTGACTTAGAGCCTGTAACAAAATGACCTGCGGCCGCGTTGCCTGCGCTACTCGCTCCTCACCCGAATGTCGTTGTATCTGACAAAACTCAGCGCCGACTTCACATCAGTTCTCTATTTTAACCGTGAGCAAGTAGTTTCTCAAGCAAAACCGGGGAGGCAATCTGTCTTAGGATAGGGGCGCAGCTCGTGGTAGTTGGGGTTAGACTAACTCTAATTGGCGGCGCTGGCAGGGCCGGGCGATTCTGAATAGCTTCTGTTGAACACAGTTGCATCAGGAGCGTTAACCGGTTAAGATAATAGCTGGATTTTTCCTGCTGGTTAAGATTTCGGTGATAGGTTTGAACCATTTAGAGGCAAGACGGGTCTAATACAATGTCAGGCTCTAAGACTTAACTGAACTCGCGTACCGAAAGGAGCAACTTATGTGGAAGAGTTTAGCGATTGTGGCCGGAGTGGTCGTATTGGCCTGCGGGGTCATGTTCGCCCAGGACGGGGAGACGCCGAAGGAGCCGCCGAAAACCGAAGCGGCCGCACCCGCGCTCGAACACGTGATTTACGTGCCGTATAAAGAGCTCTCGAAAGTTTTCGAGAAGGAGGGCAGGGGTGTCTTTATCCCGTATGAGCAGTTCCGCAAAATATGGGAAAAAGCGATGCTTGAGAAGATAAAAAAGCCTCTTCCCCCTGTCCCGGCAGTGGTCACGAAGGCGACCTACAAACTGAGAGTTGAGAATGAGGTGGCCAGGGGAAAGGGGACTCTGACAATTGAAGTGCTCACAGAGGACTGGGTGTCGCTGCCTCTTAACCTCAAGCGCCTTGCCTTGCAGGAGGCGAAGCTGGATGGCGGCCGGGCGCTACTGCTGGCGACGGAGAAGAGTTACACGCTCGTACTCCGCGGCAAGGGTGAACACAGCCTCGAGATTGCCTTTGCCGTGCCGCTGAAGAAGTCGGGTGGAGGGGGGACGTTCGAGTTCGGATGTCCGGCTGCACCTGTCTCAGAGCTTTCAGTTGAGATACCTGAGACAGACATCGAGGTGGAGGTACATCCCAAGCTGGTCGCTACAGTGAAATCAGACAAGGGAAAGACAACAGTCCTTGCTTTCGTAGGGAACACCGGCACTGTCGCGGTAAGCTGGAAGCCCAAGCCGCGCGAGGCGCTGCCGCTTGCAGGGGTGTTCTTCGCGAAGGTCCTAAACAGAGTGCACGGCAGCGAGCGGGTGCTGAGCTTGACGTCTGAGATAGACTACGAGATATTGCAGGAGCTTAACCGCCTGAGAGTGAAGCTGCCCTCCGGTTTGAGACTGCTGGGGGTGGAAGGTGGACAGATAAGAGTGTGGAACGTTGAAGAACAGGATGGTGAGAATGTCCTGACGGTTGACCTGCTTTCACAGGCGAGGAAAAAATACAAGCTCAAGCTCACCTTCGACAGAGAGATAGGGGCCCAGGAAGATGTATTCGAACTGCCCGCTGTCGTAGTCCTGGGCGCAACGAGGGAGACCGGCTTCATCTCACTTTCACTTGGTGCGGAGTTGTATGGGAAGCTGCTTGAGAGCAAAGGGGTAAGCCAGGTGAGCGCAGGTGAGCTTCCCGCTCGCGCGGAGCCCACGCCGATTCTCGCGTTTCGCTATCTTGCTCACCCTTACACTGTGAAGGTGCAAATAGGTGAGGTCAAGCCTGAAATAAAGGTCGAGAATTACTCCCGCTTTACTATCTCAAAGGAGTTCCTGGACTTTGCTTCATACATCCTAGTTGACATAAAGAAGCGCCCGGTCTTTTCACTCTCCGTGGAAATTCCGCAAGAGTACGCTGTTATTGATGTGTCGCACAGGCTGGTCAAAGACTACCGCGTGAAAAAACAGGAAAAAAAGACAATTCTTGAGCTTGACCTCCTGAGGCCGGTGGACGGAGTGGTTGACCTCAGACTCTACCTGCAGAAGAAGCGCAGTGACAAAGGCGTTGTTGACCTTCCTTTTGTCTCAGTTGTTGGAGCAAAGAAGGAGACTGGCGTTACCGGAATCTACGTGCTGAGCGAGCTCAAGGTCGAAACGCTGGAAAAATCCGGGCTGGTGCCTGTGGATTCGAGCGCTCTTGCACCCGCACAGGGCAGGCTGCGCCCGGAGCCTAACACCGAGTTCGCAATGGCGTTTCGCTACCACCGACTTCCTGTCAGCGCAAAATTCAAGGTGGAGGCGCGCAAGACTCGCATAAACGCGACCGTGGAGACGCTTGTGTCGGTGCGTGAAGAAGTAATCAAGGTCCAGTCCACAGTTCGCTACAAAGTGCTCTATGCGCCTGTCCGGGAATTCAAACTCACTTTGCCGAAAACTGTGGGGGAAGACGCGCGCGTGAGAGGTCCAAATACCTCCTCCGTCACCAAGAAGACTGAAGGTGAACTGACCACCTGGACAGTACAGTTGCAGGGCAACGTGCTCGGAGAGTACGCGCTTACGGTCGAATACGACATGAAGGAGAAATTCGACACAGCAATGGCGCAAGAAATAGTGGTGGGAGAACTTACGCTGCAAGACGTTTTCCAGGAAACCGGTTATATCGGGATTAAGAAAACCGAGTCTCTCAGGGTGGTTCCCAAGACAGTAGAGGGTCTGGAAACGGTGGATGTCCAGGAACTCCCCGCCGCGGCGCGCAGGGCGCTGCCGTACGAAGCATACAAGTATGTTAAGCATCCATACAAACTGTCGCTGTCCGTGCAGAAGCAGGAGCTTGCGGATGTGCTCGACACCATGATAAATCTCATGCATCTCGAAACCGAGATTTCGCGCGACGGCGAGGCCACCAGCAAGTGCCTCTGGCTGATTCAGTCCAAGAACCGTCAGTTCATAAGCTTCAAGCTCCCGGAAAAGGCGCAGGTCCTGAAGCTTTATGTCGCGGGCAAGGACACACGCCGCACAATATTGAAGGGCGAGGGCTACCTTACCGTGAACCTCTCTGAAGGAGGCACAGCTTCTGAGCAGGTGATGGTAGAAGTCGTCTATAAGCAGAAGTTCTTTGAGGCCGACGAGTCAATGGGACTTGCCGGCTCTTTCTCCCTCGAGGCGCCGGTGCCTGACGAGGAGGTACCAACGCTCCGGTTCACCTGGACGCTGCACCTGCCGCGGGGGTATTTTTACACCGGCTTCGGGGGCAATCTCAGGCGGCTTTATGCACATGTGCCTGTCTGGATATGGGGCAAGTCTGTTCTCTTCGGGACTTCGACAGACCAGGGCGGCGATGACGCCATAATGAAAGAGATTGGCGACTGCAGAATGCTCTTCGTCAGCGACCCCAAGCTAATCAAATTCAAGTTCTCCGGCGACAGCCTCGAATATAACTTTGTCAAGCAGGAAGGCCAGGGGCGTCTGAGTCTCACCTACTTTGGACGGAATTTCTTCTTCACCCTCGACGTGCTGATCCTTATCGCCACTGTCGCCGGCATGCTGCTTTGCGGCCGGGCGCTGCCCGGCGCTTCGTACGTACCTCACCTGGGGAAGACGCGCCTTGGCGTCGCGGTAATTGCTGTCTCGCTGGTGCTTCGCACACTGCTGTCTGGCGCCGGGGGTGAGTTCTTCGCAACAGTTTTCCTCGGCGCAACTCTTGTCTGCGCCTACTGGATTGTCAGGTTCTTCGCTTTGCCGCCTGCCAGGAGACTCTCAGTGGCACACGCAAAGCCAGCCAATGGCGAGATGCCAACAGATAAGATAGTCGAGGGGCGAAGCCCCGAGGATGACCTAAACAAGAAAGGTGGCGAAGATGCATAGGGTACTGCTTATCACAATAACC
>CAYWBA010000201.1:0-6205 GCA_964455955.1 uncultured Planctomycetota bacterium
AGGCCACACAAGTTTTTGCGATTTCGGCTGGTTTGCGTAAGGCAATATATGGCTGGAGGTTACGGGGCAAAAATTTTTTCAATTTGGCACATCTTTTTGGTGTAGGCGTGCCGTGACAAAATTTGTCACATGTTTTGCGATGCGCCCTATCCCAGGTTAGGCACGGTTTTGCGGGTCGCATCGGCGGGAAGATTAACATTGATGGGCATTAGGCCGCAGTGGGTGGTTGTATTGCCTGCGTTATGCGGGCTTCAGCGCGCCGGCGGTGTCTATCCCAGGCAAGCCGCGTCCTTCAGGGCGCGGGTATATTCCAAAGCCCCACGATTTATTCGTGGGGAAATTCCTTCCGCGGGTGTGAAACCCGCGGCTTGCTATCGGCGGGCAAGCCCGCCGGCTAAATCTTGCGCCCGCGGGTATTTTCCAGCCCCACGATTTACTGGTGGGGATAATTGTCAAACCCATCCGGGTCGCAGGCGACCCGGCTAAACATCCGCGGCGGTGAACGCCGCGGCTTTGGGATTATCTACGGCGGGTAAGCGCTTCAAAGCCCTGCGAAAAGATGTTGCATGATTCTGCAACATCTTATACATCGCCGCAGGCGGTTTTTCGAGGGGAGACACCATTTCAAACTGTCCGCATCGGCGGGAAGATTAATATTGGTAGGCATTGCATCGGGGTAGGCCGATGAGATTGCCGCGTCGTCCGCCTTGCGGCGGACTCCTCGCAATGACGCAAGGCAAGCCGCGGGGTTCAGCCTGCGGGTGTATTTACAGGGTTTGCGCCCATGGGTGGCCGGGAACCCTTATCACCGCGGAGGCGCGGAGGACACAGAGGTGGCGCAGCCACCGGGTTGAACCCGGCAACAAGGCAAAGTGCTTGCAGCACCAGAGGAAAAAATAATTATGGTTCGGAAAAAAGGAAAAGGAATCCTTTCACCACTGAGGCACAGAGGACACAGAGAAGAAAATTTAGAGTGGTATCCGCAGGGTTCGCGAGAGGCTGGGGCCTCACAGGATTGCACCGCGCTCTAAGCCACTTTATTTGTTCTTGTTCAGCCTTGCGTTCCTGTAATAGACTTCCAGAATGAGGCAGTTAATAGCTGTTGAATAGACTCGCCCGCCGACCATGCCCCACTTGCTTACCGGGTCCCAGGAACCCTTTGCACAGCCGTCTGCCCGCTGGGTATCCAGCAGGGCTTTCTTCATTGCCTTGTTCCACTTTTGCCACTTTTCGCCGCCGTACTGAAACATCGCGCATGTCCCGTAGTACCAGTAGTAAAAGTCAACCTTGTCCTTTTTCGGCCTGTTCCATTCCGGCAGGTTTTTCACAAGGACACCAACGCCTTTGACAACCTTCGGGTCATCTCTTTTCTGCCCTATGAGAAGCCTGCTGAAGATGGCGGCCCCGGTCATTGCGGGCTGTTTTGCATGCTTCTCGTTCACGCCGCGGATGACAGACCCATCGTCACCTGGTCGCATATAGCCGGTCTTTCCGGACGGGTTGGTGACTCTATCTAACCAGTTGATTGCGCCATCAAGAGCACTCTGATCGACTTCAAGCTCTGCGACTTTCGCGGCGATGATCGCCTGAACCATCCAGGCTGTAATGGATGTGTCATTAAGGCCGCCCTTGGGCTTGTACTTCCAGGCAAGTCCGCGATTTTGCGCATTGAGTATGAAACTTACTGCCCTTTGCGCAGGCTCCTTGAGCTTGGAGTCGCGGGTCATGGCATAAGCTTCACAAAGCGCGAGTGTTCCTATTGCCTGGTTGTATATCCAGGATTCCGACATGCGCTGACCGAGCGAGCCGTCTGGCTGCTGCTGCGAGGAGAGCCACTGGATGCCTTTTGCGACAGTTTTCTTGTATTTTCCCTGCTTGTGCGTGTGCCCTGTGCCGAGGAATGCGAGCGTCGCGAGCGCGCTTACACCAACGTCGTACTGCGCAACACCTTTGCCGTCGCAGGCGGCGGAGCCTTCACTCGTATCGCAGTTATTGTCAAAGCCGTCCTGGTCCCACATGCCATCAGTATTCTGGTGGCGGGAAAGCCACTCGAGCCCGGCTTTTATGCAGCTTTCGGTTTTGTTGCTGCCACCTTCAGCGGCGAGTGCCTTCTTGGAGGCTCTGTCCGCGTAGGCTGCGAAATATCTGTCTGCTTCACCTTTTGAGGAGAAAAGTATTGCGCCATCCTTCACAACAAAGCTGAGCCCGCACTGGCTGGCTACCAGATTCAAAGCGTTTTGCAGCACTATCTGCTTGACTGAAAGAGTAACTTTTGCATTTTTGTCGCATTTCTTGTCAAGCACCATATTTATCCCGCTGATGTCTTGCAGGAAACTTATGACATCAGTAAGTGGCGCTTTGTGGAAATTGCAGGTTACCTTCAATGTTTTCAGCTTTGTCTTGATTTCTCCATCCCGGTCTTGTCCGAAAACGACACCGGTGAGAGCGATAACCGCAATCAGCAAGAACACTTTTCTCATTCTCCTGCCCTCCTTTGAACATTCGGTTTAAGAAACAGTACGAGGCGACGCCCTACTTTATAAAGATGAAGTAGTCCTTTACCTCGTAGGTCACGCCGGCCTGATGGCAAATTACCTGTATCGCATCTTCTAATAGCATTTCGTTTATTGAGAGATTGAGCGTGGGTTTTAGCTGCCTTGCCGCATCAGAGAGGACAAAATCCACGCCGGTGTAATCATTCAGAAGGCTAAAAGCTTCCTTGAGGGAGCAGTCATCGGAGTTGACGGTGATTCTCCTGGGCGAAGCAAGCGCCTGATTCATCTTCTGTTTTCTAGCATAACAGCCCATTGAGATACGGTTCGAGCGGGTAGTAAAGACGACACCGGCGGGCGAGACGAGAGGATACAGTTGGGAGTTGTTACAAGCCACACATGAAAGCAGGCCGAGGTAGCTGAAATTCTCCTGTCCTTGCGGCAGTATTATCTCGGGGTTGCTATCACCAAGTGCCTTTGTTGCCTGTTCGTCAAGCGTAATCGTCAAACCAGTACCGTATTCAATGAACGCTTTCAACTCCGAGAACGTATAGGCTTGCTTCTCAACCCTGACCGGCTGCTTGAGAGTTTCGTTGACCGCCTGCGCAAGATTCACCTCTTCAGTGGTGAGTCCGAAAGGGCAGGAGGAACCTGGCAGCATCGCCTTAGTAGAGGAGAAATCCGGCGTCTCCGCAACCTTCGGCCTTCTCAGGGAATAAGCGGTAGCTTGCTCCGGCGTAGCGAATATAATCGTAGGCATAGTACAAGGAACAGCACCTTGAGCAGTCATTTTACTGCCACGGGTCATGACGAGGCCATAGGCAATATCGTTACTCAAAAGGCAGAGCACTTCCAGCACTTCAATCAAAGGGATATCGCTCACCCTCAAGCTTATCTTCACGTTTTTCCTGTCGAGGTCTTTTGAAACAATCACACTAATGCCGGTTATGTCCTGCAAAAAACTGATAACGTCGTCTAACGGCGTATCATGAAAGTTTAGCGTGACGAAGCGCGATAATTTGTCCAGCACTTCCTGTCCAGGCTCCGGGCCCGGCGGCGGAGGCCAGGCTATCTCCTCTTTCTCAACTTTCTCAACAGCGATGTCGCTTTCTCCAGTCCGGTGCGAACCACGGTTAAGATGGAAATTCATCTCCCTTGTCCCGCCCGCTTCCAGCAGTGTCAGGAGTTGCGAATAAGGCTTAAAGCCTTCCGCCTGCGCGAAGACCCTGAGCGGGACATCAGGATTCAGGCCGCCAATTCTGTATTTCCCCTCGAAGTCTGTGAGAACTTTCAGTGTGTCCTCGGTCTGGCCTTCTTCACCTGCCCCGTCGTCTATCCATATTTTATTGCTGAACCTCAGCTCTGCATTGGGAATTGGCTTGCCATCTTCGCGGCACGTCACGATGCCGTATAAAGCGGTCTTATCTGCCTGCTCCTCTGTCTTGATATTTTTCCGCGCCCCGACCTTCCGAGATGCGGTTGCTGATTTTGCAGTCTTGCCAGAGGAGTCTGCGGGGCGTTCTGCAACAGGCGCCCCCGGAACAGGCTGTGCAGGCAGGCTTGCAGTTTCCTGGCCTTCCTGGCCTGTTTGAGTCGTGCGATAAGACATATAAACTGTAACGAGTGACAGAATTACGGCAAAGAGCCCGACGCCGGCGGCGGTTTTAAGCCATACCGCCGGTTTCCCGGCCTCTACAGTGACGGCAATGGGTTTGCAGGTGTGGCACAGTTTGCTAATGCTGGAAGTGAGCGATGGCGGCACAGGTCGGGCAGGTGTCGCCCTGAGCACCTCTTCAAGAGACACGGCCAAAGCGGCAAATCCGGCTCCCTTGAGGGACTTCTTCAGTTTCTGCAGCGCGCGATGGAGCCGCGAAGCAACACTTCCTTCAGGACAGTTAAGAGCAGATGCCGTCTCGCTGTACGAGAGCCCGTTATAGTAGTGGAGCACAACAGGAAGCTTCAGGTTATCAGGCAGCGAAAAAACCGCGTTCTTCACTTCTACCCTGAAACCCTCTTCTTCTGTTTGCATATTCTTCCTCCTCTGGAGGCTTTCTGCTGTAACGCCCTCACGGTGTTTCCGCCTCTGTTCGCTCCGACGTACTTCAAGAGCGCAGTTCACTACAATACGGTAGAACCAGGTCCTAAAGCTGCTTGCCCCTTTATACATAGAAACATTCTTAATAAGGTTCAGGAACGCCTGCTGGACCGCGTCCTGGGCTGCGCCGGTATCACCGAGGATGCCAAATGCCACGTTGTAACACTGTTTCGTGTAGCGTAGCGCAATCTCGTGAAGTGCCGTCCTGTCTCCGTCCTCACGAAACCTTGTTATCAGTTCTTTGTCCAGCATTTTCAACCTCCGGTCATTGCTGTCTTCTTAACCATAATAATAGATGCCACGGGGGAGATTTTTCTTCAGAAAAACTGCTCAAATGCCTTAAGAAACACAGAAAGTGACTTCTGATGTCCGGGAATCCGATATTTCCCAGATGAACTTCCCGTATGATCTCCACAAACCCTTCGTGTTCAATATTACCACAATAATATACCTTCTGCAATCGAAATTTCCCTTGCAAAGCGCTCGTTTCTCCGCGCATCTAACTGAGGTGCGGCGGCGGGACCGCGTTGCAGGTGAGGCGGGTAAACGCCCGCGGGAAACAAGCCTGCAGGGTTGCTGAAACTGCTTGACAAGATGCCGGCAGGGGGGGTAGTATTTCGTGCTGAGACCTCGCCGGCGCGAGGGTGGCGGAAATGGCAGACGCGCTGGACTTAGGATCCAGTGTCGCGAGACATGGGGGTTCGAATCCCCCCCCTCGCACTTTTCCCGGATTCTTTGCAGGGGGAAGGTGTTTCCTGGACCTTAGAAGGATCTGCCTGCGTTTAGTTCGGCGATTTCGGCCAGTGCGAGGTAGTAGGGCCACCATGCTTTGGTTTCGACAGCCTGCATCAGGAACGCACGCGCCTCGTCGTAACGATTTGCGGCGATGAGTGAGACACCGGCCAGGTAATAGTACACGTCCAGATTTTTCTCAACAGACGCGGGCAGCTCTTTGGGGAGTTTTTTCGAAGAGAAGAGCTGATTGACGGCGGGGGTGGAGAGGCCGAAGAAGGAGGGGTTGTCGGCGAGTGCTGCGTTAAGGCGTTTGACCGCGTCGGCGTGGTTGCCTTGCTTGCGGTGCACCACGTAGCACATGAGGTTGACCCGTGTGTTGCGGTCTGTTATCCCATCACCGAGGCCGAATTCGCCCAACCCTTTTCCCTGGTCAACCTTCTGTGTGGTATCGGAGATGTCAGGCCCGGGCTGTGGCAGGTATTCTGGTGAAGGGGACTGGTATAACTGGTCAAACAGGGCAAGCGACTCCTTGCGGCCGCCGCGCATGACGAGGGCGCATCCCTTCCAGAACAAGGCCCAGTACGCCTGTTCACCAGTCGGGTCAAGCTGCCTGAGGAGATATGCGCCGGTTTCCTGGCCCTGCAGTCCGAGTGCGGCGAGTTCGACAATGGAGTCAAGCAGTGCGGCGCAGTCGTCCGGCCTGCCCAGTTCTACGTAAGCTACTGCGAGAGCGCGCTCTGCGTAATGTAGCTTCTTTGCGTACTGCGGGAACACATCGCGGTTTCGCCTGTCGATGTCCACGTTGACAATCCGGCCGCGTCTGCGCCGTACCCGGCGAGCGACGCGCCTCGCGAGGGCATCGGGCGGGTAATCTTTAAGCCAC
>CAYWBA010000202.1:0-2884 GCA_964455955.1 uncultured Planctomycetota bacterium
AAGCACGGGGCTTCATTCCGGGGGTGTAAAACCCCCGGCTTGTTTCCGGAACATGTCCGCGTTTACTGCTTGGGGTTCTGGAAGGAGGCGAGGGTTTTGGCAAGGCCTTCGGTCAGAGAAGTCCCGGGCGAGAAGCCGAGTATCTTTGCGGCGATGGAGGTATCGGCGCAGGAGCGCTTCACTTCACCCTGCATTGCGGGGCCGTACTCCGGCTCTATCTGGACACCTGCGGCGGAGACAGCCTGCGAGGCAAGTGTTTTGACTGAAGTCTCAACTCCGCTTCCCACGTTGATAATTCTGCCGGGCGCTTTGGGGCTGGCTGCGGCAAGCATGAGCGCCTCTGCAGCATCCTCGACAAAGACGAAGTCGCGGGTCTGCTCGCCAGTGCCGTAAATCACGGGAGCTTCGCCGTTGAGGAGCCGGGTAAGGAAGTTCGGCACGACAGCGGCGTACTCGGATGCCGGGTCCTGGCAGGGCCCGTAGATATTGAAGAGCCTCAGCGCTATGGCAGGCACTCCAAGCTCATTGGTATAGAGCGTGCAGTAGTTCTCGCCGAGCAGCTTCTGCGATGCGTACGGCGAGAGCGGCCGGGCGGGTGCGGACTCGGAGACGGGCGGGTCTGCATCATTACCGTAGAGGGCGCAGGAGGAAGCGAAGACCACACGCGGGACGCCGAGGGCCCGGGCGGTCGCAAGGATGTTGAGCGTCCCGGTGGCGTTGACATCGTGTGTAAGCTGCGGGTCGGCAAAAGAGAGCTGAACGCTCGGGAGGGCCGCAAGGTGGAAGATGCATTCGTACCCTTTTTCCGCGAAGGTTTCAAGCAGCAGGGGTATGTCCCTGATATCGCCCTTTACGAAGGAATACCGGCCCTGAAGCCCGTCGAGGTTTTCGAGCCTGCCGGTTACAAGCGAGTCAAGGACGGTGACAGAATGCCCGCCGGCGAGGAGTTTTCGAACAAGGTTTGAGCCGATAAACCCTGCGCCGCCTGTAACGAGGTAGTTTGCCATTTGCTATCCGATATCAATCTTGAGCTTGAGCAGTTTCATTATGTCGCGGTTGCTGACAATCCCGACTATTTTGCCATCCTGCACCACGGGCAGCCGGCCCATGCCGTCCTGCGCGATTTTGACCAGCGCGGTGAAAGCGGTTTCATCCGGCCCCAGGGCGTGCTCGACCGGCCCTGTTTCCATAATTTCCCTGACGTACCTGTGGTACCATTCTTCTCTGGGAATTGCTTTAAGGTCGTGGGTTGTAAGCATACCGGCGAGCCGGCCGTTCTCAAGCACGGGGAATGAGTTGAACCTGTACTTCATGAAGTAATCGTGGACAGCCGCATCAATCGGCGTGTCTGCATCGACGGTAACCACGTCAGTCTGCATAACTTCCCATACGAAGTGGCCTTCGAGGCCTTTTCTCATCATAACCTGGTAGTAGCCCGAATCGGCGGCCTGCTGCAGGAAGAAGCCGATAAAGACAAGCCAGATTCCCCCGACCAGATTGCCAGTAATGGCGCTGAGGGCGCCCATAACGATAAGGAATATGGCGAAGGCTTTGCCAATGCGCGAGGTGATGTAAGTTGCCTTGGTGACGTTTCCGGTAATGTGCCAGATAATCGAGCGAAGCACCCTGCCCCCGTCAAGCGGGAAGCCCGGCACCATGTTGAAGATAAGTATCATGAAGTTGATAAGTCCCATGTACATAAAGAGCGCGGCAGCCACCTCGCCGGTCCCGGCCCGCGTGAGAACCACGTATATGAGGTAAAAGAGAGCCGCCAGGATAAGGCTTGCCAGCGGGCCGGCAAGGGCCATCTTGAACTCGATGCCGGCGGTCCGGGGCTCTTCGCTCATCTGCGCGACGCCGCCGAACATGAACAGGGTTATGCGCTTCACCGGCAGGCCGTTCCTGACCGCGACCACGGAGTGCATAAGCTCGTGGAGCAGTATGGAGGCGAAGAGCAGGAGCGCAGCCACGGCGCCGAGAAGCCACCTGTCAAGCGCAGCCATGTCTTTGAAGTTCGGCTTGAGATACCCGTCCGCGACTGTCCATGTCACAAGCAGAAGGATAAGCAGCCAGGAAACGTTTATTTCGACAGGGATGCCGAATATCTTCCCTACACGGATGTTTCCTCTGAGCATTCCGCTAACCTTTGCACAATTGCGGGCCTTAAGCGGCCGGCGCAACGGGGTGTATTATATCTGCCGGTTGAGTGGTATTTCAAATTGTTTTCCGGGCGGCTGCTGATTTACGGGGGGTGCGCCTCAATCTTCAACCAGGAAATTCGCGCTATCACGGCGGGACAAGCACAACTACTTCGTTTCTTTCCCTGGGGCTTTTCGCGTGTTGCGGCACTTGGGATAGCCGGTGCATGCAAGGAACTTGCCCCACTTCCCCTTCCGCCAGACCATTTCCTTTCCGCACTTTTCGCAAATTTCGCCGCTCGGCTTGGCCTCGGGCTTTTTCCTTTTCTTCGGATAGGATTTTCGTTTCCTCGAACTCACCGATGCCCCACCGGAGGCTTTTTCAGAAGATTTGAGTTGCTTGGTGTTTCGGCACTTTGGAAAGGCGCTGCAGGCGATGAACTTGCCATAGCGCCCCTCGCGTATCACCATGGGGGAGCCGCATTTCTCGCAGACGATGTCTGTTTCAACAACAGGCTTTTTCTCCCTCCGGCCACCGATGGGGCGGGAGCTCTTACACTCCGGGTAGCCGCTGCAGCCCAGGAACGCGTCCTTTCCCTTGAATCTTATTACCATCGGTCGGCCGCATTTCTCGCAGACTTCGCCGGACTCGTCGGCTGTCCCGTCGGAACCCATTCCCTTCCTGGCCTTTTCAAGATGTTCCTCAAACCCTTCATAGAAGTTTTGAAGAACCTCGTGCCAGTCGG
>CAYWBA010000202.1:2909-6160 GCA_964455955.1 uncultured Planctomycetota bacterium
TTCCTCAATCTTGTCCAGCTCTTTCTCGATCGCGCCTGTAAACTTCACATCCATTATTCTCGGGAAGAACTCTACAAGCATGTCCGTAACTACTTCCCCCATCCCGGTGGCATGAAGGCTGTTGCGTCTTTTCTCCACGTACTTCCGGTTCAGTATGGTGGAGATAATTGTGGCGTAGGTGCTGGGCCTGCCTATACCTTCATTTTCGAGCTTCTTGACAAGCGACCCCTCAGTGTACCGGGCAGGAGGCTTCGTGAACTTCTGCTCCTCGTCTATATTGTCAATTACAAGTATCTGGCCCATCTCCACATCCGGAAGCACGGGCTCAATCACGTCCCGCACAATGCCGGAGACTCTGGAGTGCCCGTCGAATTCAAGCGTTCTGGACTTGCCCTCGAGCAGGTATTTTCCGGCCTGCGCGGTGACAGTCTTTTCCGCATAGACTGCGGGCTTCATTTGCGACGCTACAAACCTGTTCCAGATAATGCAGTAGAGCTTGTACTGGTCTGCGGACAGGTGCTGCTTTATCCGCTGCGGTTCGTACTTCATGCTTGTGGGCCGAATCGCCTCATGCGCCGCCTGGGCCCCGGGCTTTGCCCTGCGGACCCGCGGTTTTTCGGGAAGGTATTTTTCGCCGAATTCTTCCTTTATGTATTGGCGCACTATTGTAATAGCGGCCCAGGAGACCTCGACAGAGTCGGTTCTGTGGTAGGTGATAACACCGCGTCTGCCTAACTCAGCGAGGTCAACACCCTCGTAAAGCTGCTGGGCGATTTGCATTGTCTTTCTTGCAGTGAATCTCAGCTCGTACGAGGCGGACTGCTGCATGGTCGAGGTGATAAGCGGCGGGAAGGGATAGCCGTTAACATCTTCGGAGGTGAATGATTCGACTCTGAGAGGCTGCGCGTTGAGTTCGTCAATCACCTCGTTCGCTTCCTGCTCGGAAGCGGGCTTCCAGTCAGCCCCGTCGCGTTTCTTCAGTGTTACCGTGAACTTGTCGTCCTCCCGCTCCTCGGGATAGACCAGGCAGTTCAGCACCCAGTATTCCTGCGGCTTGAAGTTTTCGATTTCCCGTTCGCGCTCCACAATAAGCCGCAGCGCCACCGACTGCACCCTGCCCGCACTCAATCCTTTGTGGAACTTCTCCCAGAGGAGCGGGCTCAACTTGTACCCGACTATGCGGTCAAGAATCCGCCTTGTCTGCTGGGCGTTGAACTTGTCTGCGGAGAGAAGCCCCGGGTTCTTAAAAGCTTTTGTAATTGCGGACCTTGTTATCTCGTTGAAAATCACGCGCCGTCTCTTCTCCTCGGGAACACCGAGTGCCTCGACGAGGTGCCAGGCAATAGCCTCGCCCTCACGGTCAAGGTCGGTCGCAAGGTACACAAGGTCAGCATCTTTCAATACTTTCTTGAGGCTGCCTATGACCTTTCTCCGAGAGGGCAGGCTGACATAGGTGGGCTTGAAATCGTTTTCAATATCAATGCCGAGTTCCTTTTTCGGCAGGTCGCGGACGTGCCCCATGGATGCGCGCACGATGTAATCCTGGCCCAGGAATCTATTGATTGTTTTGGCCTTTGCCGGTGACTCGACAATTACCAGCGACTTGCCCATATCCAAGCCCCGTCAAGCAGGTGACAGTGTTAAGGTTTTAGGCTCAGTTTCTATCAGCAAGGAACGGCTCTGTCAAAAGGTTTTTGAAAACGTATTCTCAAAAAAGATTGAGAAAGTGCCCGGAAACCACGTGTTCAAGTCCTGCCGGCTGCTGCAAGCACTTTTGACAACGGTACCTTGTTGCCGGCCACGTGGCCGGTGGCTGCGCCACAACCCTTCCGTGCGAGGTGCCGGAATATTCCGGAAAAGTTGAAAATTACTGCAAATTTCGCGAGGAGCAAAACGGGGAAAGTTGCTTTCAAACAAAGTGCTTGCCCTTGACCTTTTCGTTGGCAATGCTACAATTATGTTATAGGTTTATGGGGGTTACAAATGCCCAAGTGTCCGAAGTGCGGGAAGGAATGGCCCCAAGGGCAGAAGATGTCGCTTTGGCAAAGACTGTTCTGTCATCCCCTCAGCGGTAAAGAGGGCAAAAATAAAAGCACAAGAATGGCCTCGCCGGTGTTTTGGTTCCTGATAGTTATCATTTTCGCATTTGTGTTTTTTATAGGATATAAGAGAGTTACGAAACTAACAAGGGCATAACTTCTATCAAGGCTTATGCTTAGGATATTGCTTGCTAAGGTATTTCCAATTCTTTTGCCAATTGTGTTGTCCATATATTTGCATCCTTGCGTATTTCCTCGTAAATGCTTTTGTATCTGTCAAATGCAACACATATGGATTCATAATATCCATCATCACAGTCCATGATATTATTAACCACATCTTTGATTTCTTTTATCATTGGCCTGAGTTTAGTAAGTACGTAAGGGATATGACGATAATGACAATCGTGATGATTTACAAATGGTTGGAGTTGTCTTCTTAAGTCGAGGATTGTTTCTTTTTGCTCTTCTTTCCATCTATCATCTCTATTAAGGCCACTGATTAAATCCCAAAGGTTTCCTTCGCCACCATAGATAATTAGCTTTTCTATTTCTATATTGGCTTTTGGTATAACTTGCACAAAAGTAGAGGGTTTCGCTTTCGCCGGTCCAGAAAATAATCTGCGGTAAATTATGCAAAGGAAGAATATATGAGCAGCGATAGGTACTATAATAAGTAATTTCTCATAGTTCTCCCAAATAACTAATGATATAATATTTGCAACTATAGTAGCAATTCCTATTTTAACTATTCCTTTGTAATCCATTATTCCACCATCTTTCTTAGTTAAACATAGAAGTGGGGTATTCTACACCTGTCTTTTCGTATGTCAAGCATAATTTTGAGCGCCACTAAGGTTGTATTATATATATGAAGGAAATTGAAGGAATGAGAGAACTAACGGCTGAAGAATAAAGTTCATTTCCTATTTTGGCGAGAATAATCCGCAGTAAATGCGGGCCTGTCCTCTCCATCGCACTCCAGAATGAAGCTGGCAGGAAGGCAAGGGAATTCTTGGTGGATTCCGCAGACTTCTTTACTGCATTGATTTAGGCTGTCGTGAGGGTGCTATAGCTACGGCGATAAGCTGAGGTGCTTTTTACTCGCCTGCAGTAGATTCACCCCGCAATTTTGCGAGGCCAGCCAAGAAATCGTCCTCCGAAATGACGAATTTGCCGAAGTCGGTTGTCAGGCCTTCGTTGGAGTGGATA
>CAYWBA010000203.1:0-6154 GCA_964455955.1 uncultured Planctomycetota bacterium
CAGTATCAAAACCATTCCTGATATGCCAGCCACGCCGAAACCGGGTATGACAAAAACCTCCATGGCCAGAAGTACCAGCCCCGCGCCTATCATAAGCAGCTCTATTACCGAGGCCAGCCCGACCATGTAACTGGCGGAAAACACCAGCACCAGGCACACTATGCCCACTATCCCGGGCACGCCGAACCCCGGTATCTTGAACTCGATATACAGCCCCAGCAGCCCCACAAACAGGAAAAGAATCTTCATTACCGGCGAGGTCAGGAACTTGATAAACCACTCCCACCAGTTGGTCTTAAAGCTCGAAACTTCAAAAACATCCTTGAGCTCTACACGTCTCACCTCGCCGGTGGCCTCCGTGTAGTAGCTTTCAGCCAGCTTCCCGAGCAGTTCCGCACGGGTTGCAACTATATACTTTGCAAAACCATACTCCCTCGCCTTGCTTGCGCCCATGGTCAGAAGCTCGCCTTCGGCTATCTCAGTCTCCCGGCTGAGCAGGCTGTACCCCTCGGCCCGGGTCTTGCGCTGTATCCACTCCTCGACGTTGCGCCCCTCCACGTAGTGTGTTTCCTGCCCCTCAGGACCTGAAAGCACCACCCGGACAACCTCCACATCCACGCTCACCATGGCTTTCGCCAGCGCGACCGGGTAGCCGTGCTGCTTGGCGTATTCTTCAAACCGCGCTCGCACGGGCGACTCCATCTTTTCTTTGAGGTCTGCAGGCATCTCCTGCAAAGTCGCCAGAATCGGCTTCACATCCCCGAAAGTCGCGTGCGGCTGCATCGCTATCTCATCACACGCCATGCCAAGGTATGCGCCCCCGGACAGCGCCTTGTTCACTATGAAGGCTGTCGTTTTCGTGCCTGTCCGCGACAGGTTGGAAATAATATCGGCAATATTGTCAATTGCGTCGAGGTATCCGCCGTAGGAATTTATCTCGAAGATTACCTGCTGCGCGCCCCACGACTTCGCCTCGCCCAGCCGCCGCTTGAGCGTCGCAAACATGTGCCAGTCAACCACATCGTCAAGCGGTATCACCGCCACCTTGACCTTGGGCACCTGCGCGTTCTCCTGCGCCTGCGCAAGGCAGAGCATGGCCCCGAGCACAAGCATGGTAGCCAGTGTTGTTGTTATAATCTCTTTTGTCATCTGCCCTCTTGGTTACTGGAACAGGCCGGAACTATAGAAAAATGGAGGATAGGGGGCTCGAACCCCTGACCTTTTGGCTGCCAGCCAAACGCTCTCCCAACTGAGCTAATCCCCCGCTCTCCAAAACTTACTAATTATCAGACCAGCTACCAGGTTAGTCAAGACCTTTTTCCCAAACCAGCCAGCCCCCACTTCCATCCGTCAAGCAACACCGGGGTAAAGAAAGGAATTGACTCTTTCACCCCGACCCGCTATTTTCTCCATATCCAAGTTTAGCCGCGTCGCCTGCGACGCGGATATGTTTTGAAAGCACCACGCCAGAAGTGGCGCAGCCACCTTTGACAGTGGTAAAAGTTCAAACGGAGGAAAAAATGCTTGAATGGTTCAGACATCTCTTGGACTACGAAGTGCTCGGTATTCCCGCGCAGCAGTACCTGCTTTCCTTTGTCGTGCTCTTCGGCGCGCTCCTGCTGCGAAAAATCGCCCAGGCCGTACTTGAGAAACACCTTGCCAGACTGGCTGAAAAGACCAAGACAAAGCTCGACGACATGCTTTTCGCTGCGATAAGCAAACCTCTCGGACTGGCAATCTTCCTCGCAGGCATTCTCATTGCCGTCCTGGTGCTCCGTGTCCCGCAGAGTGTTGAGACGACCGTCGTTAACGCATTCAAGGTCCTCTTCGCCGCTGTCGCGACCTGGCTCCTCTTCAGGCTTATTGATGTTCTCAGTGAATATGTTGCATCCCTGACTCGCAGGACTGAGTCGAAGCTCGACGACCAGCTTGTCCCGCTCATCTCCAAGGCAGGCAAGCTCTTTATTGGCGTTGTCGCCTTTGTCCTGATTGTCCAGAATATGGGCTACTCCGTTTCCGGCCTGATTGCCGGACTCGGCATTGGCGGGCTCGCAGTCGCGCTCGCCGCCAAGGACATGCTCGCCAACTTCTTCGGCTCCGCCACCATATTCCTCGACCGGCCCTTCCAGGTGGACGACTGGATTAACACAGAGAAAGTCGAGGGGGTTGTGGAAGAGGTCGGCTTCCGCTCGACAAAGATACGTACTTTTGCCAAAACTCTTGTGACTGTTCCGAACAGCGTGCTCGCCGGCATGGCGATAGACAACTTCTCCGCAATGCCCAAGCGCCGCGTGAAAATGACAGTCGGCGTAACATACGACACTGCCGCGGCACAGATGGAGCAGGCGGTCGAGGCTATAAAAAAGCTCCTCCGCGAGCATGAAGGCGTCAACCAGGACTTCTTCCTCGTCAGCTTCACCGACTTCGGCCCAAGCTCGCTCGACATACTGGTCTATTACTTCACAAAAACCACGGTCTGGGAGGAGTACCTAAATGTCCGCCAGGAAGTCAACCTCGCAATAATGCACACGCTTGAGAGCCTCGGCCTCTCAATCGCATTCCCAACCCAGACAGTCCACCTGCAGCAGTCAACAATAGTATAAAAAGCAGACTCGCGGGGGTTGACTCAGCATAGATGAAGTCTTATAATGAGGTGCGCTTAATGAGAGTTTTGTCTAACAGTTGGGAATGGAAGGGAGGAGATATGAAGAAGTTAATGGTGATAGCACTTTTTGCAGTCATGGTGCTGCTCTACGGATGCATCGAATACGAAGAGCACCTTGTACTGAATGCCGACGGCTCTGGTACTCTGACGGTGAAGTACGCAATGAGTGAGCAGATGGCGGCAATGGCAGGCCAGCAGGATGCTGAAAAAGGTCAGTTGCCCATGGACAAGAAGAAAATCGAGAAACTTTTCGCAGGCAAGGACGACCTCAAGCTCAGCAATGTAAATGTTTCAATCGAAGACGGAAAGCGGGTCATCAGCTTCACGCTCGTGTTTGACAGCATTGAGAAACTGCAGAAGAGCGACTTTGCGCCTTTCAAAGAAAGCTTGAAGTTTGCCAGGAACGAGGATGGCTCCTTCTCCTACGAGCGCAAGATGTCTGCCGGTAGTGACATGGGAGGCCCGCAGATGAAACCGGTGGAGCAGACAGAGCCTGGTCAAGGGGAAAAAAGTAAGATGCCGGAAGGTACGGAAGAAATGGGCGAGGAGATGATGAAAGGCATGATGAAGGGTATGATGGGGGGAATGGCTCCCAAGTTTACCTACAAGCTTACCCTTCCCGCAAAAATCGCCGAGACCAATGCTGACAGCCATGAAGGCAGGAACGCCGAGTGGAAAATCGAAATAAATATGGAGAAACCGGACGAGATGAAAGATAAAGTGTTCACCGCCAGGACTCTGGTGGGAGGAGAAAGCGGCTTCCCGCTGCTGCCGGTTATTATTGTGGCTGTTGTTCTCGTCGCCGGTCTTCTGCTCCTGCTGCTAAAGCGCGGAGGTTCATCGTAAGGGCAAATGTCGCAGGAAGGAGTCAGTCATCGCAAAGAAGAAATTGACACCGAAGCAGGCCGCAGTGCTTAAGTATATCATCGCCTGCGTGGAGAAAGAGCATCGCACGCCTACCATCCGCCAGATTATGGCAAGGTTCAAGCTGCGCTCCCCAGGCAGCCCGGTAGCCTATATTGCCACCCTGGTCAAGAAAGGCGAGCTGGTCAAGGATACGGCCTTGTCCAGGTGTATCCGGCTCAATCCCAGAAAATATACAGTGAGTGTGAGCAAGAAGAGGTAGCCCGGCCACTGACCGGCGACTTGCGCATACCTCGAGGCACAGAACTTGATATTGCATTATTGCGCAATAATGCAATAGAAGCATTCTGAAACGGCGCGGCCGGTTTGGGACTTGCGTTCCGCGTTGAAACCAGTGTGGGTAAATACCCCCGCCGCGGGAGGCAGGGCTTGGGGAAATATCCGCGAGCCCAAAATTTAGATGTTTAGCCGGGTCGCCTGCGGCCCGGATGGGTTTGACAATTATCCCCACGAATAAATCGTGGGGAATATACCCGCGGTGAACCCCGCAGCTTGCAATACCTGTTAATGTTAATCTTCCTGCCCGCATCGGCGATGCAAGGGCTTTTGTACCTTTTTTTAAAATTCCAGCGGATTTCTGCTAACATTTCGGCCTCTCGTGCGTATAATAGTGTGGAAGAAGGGTTAAAGGTTCAAAGTTGAAAGTTGAAGGAAATTAAGTCGTGCGAAAAGCACTCAACTGTCTTTGAACTTTCAACCTTCAACTTTTAACTCTTGATGTGTTCGTGGTTAAAAAGGCGTTTTGAGGCGGTTTGTAAAGTGGCGATATTTACCCTAACTTATTGCAGGACAAGATGTTACACACACCCACACTTCGCGATTCGACGCAACCTGCTTACGTAGCAAGAGGTTACATTAATTCCCAATTCACGCCAACCCACGCAAATGTAGCAGAGACCCCCGCGAAATCTGTAAACAGGTGTCGTAAGTCCTTGGTATATAAGGAACTCTATTTACAGACGGCTTTCAGAGCCGGTTGGCGCAGTTGGGTGGGCTTGCGCCGGTACTTAATGCGACTCCAAAGTGCAGAATCGGCTTTCAAAAGGACGATTAGCCTTGCTTATTTGCGAAACTGCTCTGAAAACGACAAATTTTTTACAAATGCTGTCGGCGTTTTTGGACATCGCGTCGCCGTAACCTGCTTTGCTGGCAGCGAGTTACAATTTTCCCATACCGCCCACCTGGAAGTAAACTTTGTAAATTTCGCACATAGGTGCAGGATGCAGGCAGGACAGCTTTTGGATGAAGTTTCTTTAGCAGAAAGCGGCTCTGATGCGTATAATGGGAAAAGAGCATATTGGACAGGAGTGAGCAAGGTGAGAAGTAGAATACTGCTCGGGATAGCAATCACGGTACTGGTGGCGTTATCGGCCCTGGCGCAGGAGAAGCAGCCCCCGGAGGCTGAGGTCCCGGTAGGAGAGCTTGTCGAGCAACTGCGCGCGGCGGACTGGCGTCTGCGGGAGGAGGCGCAGCGCCGGCTGCTTGAAGTCGCGCACCGCCTGCAGGCATCTGAGAACAGGGCGGGATTCAGCGACTCGGGTGCGAAGATAGTGGATGCGCTGAAAGGCGCACTTGAGGATGAGAACTTTGAGATTCGCCTTCGAGCCCGCCAGGTGTGCGATTCGCTGGGAGCGCGGGATAAGGCGGTGAAGCTGCTGGGATACCTGCTTGGCAAGAAGGAAGTAGGCAAGGTCATTGCCGGCCTTCAAAGAAAGATAAGGCGGCCTATAGCGAGGCTGGTGAGCCCCAGGGCCGGTGTCAGGGCTTTGCTGGCTGAAGAGCTTGGAGAGAGCAGGCTCGAGGATGCGCTACCGCTTATTGTTCACCTGCTTGGTGATACGGACAGGGCAGTCCAGGATGCAGCACTCATGGCGCTGGGGAACATAAAAAGCGAAATCAGGCGGAAGCTCCTGCTCCTGGCGGCTGAGAAGGGGCATATGCTGCTGCGGTGCCGTGCGCTCCTTGCGCTTGGCAGGCTACAGGAGAAAGAGGCGATTGATGAAATCGCGAAGTACCTCGATGCCGGGAAGGTCTATTTCCGCCTTGCTGCAGTTGAGTCGCTTGACTTCATGCTGGACCGCAGGGCGGGCGAACACCTGGTGAAGGGGCTTAAGGACGAGTTTGAGCGTGTCCGGTGGAACTCGGCTGACGCTTTCACAAGGGTAAAGTGCAAGGCTGCGGTAGAGCCGCTTATTGAAGCTTTTAAGGAGAAGACGGCGCGCATAATGTCGGAGGAGATAATCGAGGAACTGCACAAGCTGCTTGTACCGGCGGGGTTTCGGATACTTACAGGCGAAGAGGCTCGCATGAAGCGGTACTTGCCGCAGGCTTTGCAACACCAGACAGGCCGGTCATTCGGGACAGATGCCGAGAAGTGGCGGGTGTGGTGGCAGAAGAACAAGGGTTCTTTCGACGATGACATGAAGCGGGTCCAGAAGCCGGCGGGTGAGGACTGATTTTTTATTCTGTCTCCTGGTCGCGCTGGTTCGCCTCGAGCTTGCGGCTGATAGCGATAATGTCGAGGAAGCCGTGGCGAATTTCACTGGCGGGATGGGGGCCGACGCG
>CAYWBA010000204.1:0-6091 GCA_964455955.1 uncultured Planctomycetota bacterium
AATAACGAGCCGGCCATAATCACCCTGCGGCCAAAGATGTTTGAAGCGACTGAAACCGGTGCCGAGGTCGAGCCGGAACCACTCTCACCAGGCGTGGAAGCGACCGACATACGCGCAGTCGTCAAAGAAGCAATTGCAACTGCAGGCACAAAGCTCGACCTGACGGAGGCTGACATAATTGTCTCAGGCGGCCGCGGCATGAAAGGCCCTGAAAATTACAACATTGTCGAAGAGCTCGCAGACCTCCTCGGCGGCACCGTGGGCGCAAGCCGCGCCTCGGTTGACGCAGGATGGCGGCCACACTCCGACCAGGTCGGACAAACAGGAAAAACTGTATCGCCCACACTCTACATCGCATGCGGTATCTCGGGCGCCATCCAGCACCTGGCCGGCATGTCCTCCTCCAAGTGCATCGTGGCAATAAACAAAGACCCGGACGCGCCCATATTCCAGGTGGCCGACTACGGCATCGTGGGCGACCTCTTCGATGTAGTCCCCGTACTGACTGAAGAGCTGAAAAAAGTTGTCTCCTGAAGCAATGGTAGGTAATAAAAATGTTTTCACGCCTGCCTGTCCTAACCTTGCTTGCGGCAGCAGGTTTGCTCCTGTGCCAGTTTCTTGCCGCCCAGGAATCAGGGCGGATAGAAAAGGTCTCACTAAGAACCGACCAGTCACTTCAGATATTCCTTGAACTAATCCAGGAAGCAAGAAAGGAAAAAGACTGGGACAAAGCGCTCAAGTCCCTTGCCCAGATCGAAAGATTCGTCGAAAAAAACGGGGATGAGTACATCCTTCCCGCTGACGCAAAAAAACATTCCAGGAATCCATATGTTGCGCTCTATACCTCAGCTAAAGAGGCAGCCTACCGTGAGCTTGCAAAGTTCCCGGAGCAGGCGCTTGCCTCCTGGCGCCTCGCAGCCGACTCCGCAGTCCAAAACGCCCTCCAGAAATGCAGGCTGGGCAGCACCCAGCAGCGGTTCAACCCCTCGCAGCTCGAAGAAGTAGTTGCAAAATACCCGCTTTCCAAATTCTCCACCGAGGCACTTCACCTCCTCTGCTCAATATACCTCGAGCGCGGCGACTTCCCGCGCGCGCTGCGCGCGTGCGCGCACGCACGCGCATACTTTCCCGGCGTGCTGCCGGAGATAAGGGCGCACTTCGAGCTTCTGCGAATCGTCTGCCTCACGCTGCAGAGCGGCGAGAAGCCTCATGCACTGATAGAGCGCTTCAACAAAGATTTCGCACACATGCACATGCTCCTTGGCGGCAGGCAGACCCCCGGGGCCCGGGTGCTCATGCGCGCACTTTCCTCCATAGAACCTCAGGAACCTGCCGTGCCCGGCCTGCCTGGCGGAATCGGACTGGCCAAATGGTCCGCCGCGCTCCCGGCAGACGCAGACCATGCTTCCCAGCTTCAGGTTGCCGCCGGGTCGGAGCCCGGGGTGGGATTGTTCCTGTCCCCCGTCGCTACCGGCAGTTGCCTGCTCACCTGCGATGACAACACGATAGCCGCGCTCGCAAAGAGCGGTGGTGATGTGCTCTGGCTCCACTCGGAGCACGGCACCCCAACAGCCGGCAGCATTCATAACATGCTGCGGCGGCCCGCTACTGACGGAAGATTTGTCGCAGCCTCGCTGAACTCCAGGCTCTGCCTTTTTGACGTTGCCACAGGCAAGCTGCTCTGGCGAATCTCGCCGGAACAGGAAAAAGGCCCGGGGGAACAAGCCCGCGGCTTGCACCTCTCTTCCCCATGCATCGAAGGCGATACAGTACTTGTCGGCGTATCGGCGTGGGGCCAGGAGATGATTTGCTCGCTCCTCGCCTACAATCTCCAGGACGGCTCCCTGCGGTGGCGGCGCAGGGTGGTCACAGGCTTCCCCACAAACACTTTCGGCCTCGGCAGCCAGCCGGGACCACCCGTAGCCTGGGGCGGCGCCGCATACTTCGTTACCAACCTCGGGGCCATAATCTGCTGTGATATCAAGGACGGAACCATACACTGGCTGCTGAAATACCCCTTTGCAGATGCCCGGCTCAAAGAAGACTTGATAAAGTCCAACCGCCGCTGGGCGCCTTCCGCGCCGCGCCTTCACCGGGGCGTGGTAATTGCAGCCCCCCAGGACTCCCCGTATCTGCTCGCCCTCGATGCCACCGAAGGAACCCTGCTCTGGCAGGAGCACAGGGCCGGGCTTGAAAGTTTGACGTTCCTCGGCGGAGCTTGCGGCAGGCTTGTGTATCTGTCCGGTTCCGTCCTGAGCGCATTCGATTATCGAAGCGGGAAGCTCGCCTGGTCCGCCAAACTGCCGGAGGCTGCTACCGGGCCGCCCGCCGTCTTTGCCGACAGGGTGATTGTGCCATGTGCCGGCGTACTTGCCCAGTTTGACCCGTTTAGCGGCAGGCCGCTTGGCAGCTTCCACTTGCCTGACACATCTCTTCTGCCAAAGCAGCTTGCAGATGGCGACGGGTGCGTTTTTCTTGCCAGCCTCTGGCGAGTCTGGCGGTTTGAAAGCTACGGCGAAAGTCTGCGTGCGGTCGAGGCTGCCCTGGCCCGCAACGCGAAGGACCCCGCAGCACTTTACCAATACGGAAGCCTGCTCTGGCGCACGGGCAAGTTCGAGCACGCAATCGAGACACTCATAAAATGCATAGCCAGCTACGCAGAGACCGATGAGCCAAGGTCCCAGGCAGTCCAGGAACTGCTGCAGGCCCTGAAGGCAGCCGCGCAAAGCAGCAAAGGCCGCCAGCGCGTGCACTACCTCGAAACCGCCGCCAGGTACGCCCCGCCCCACGAGCAGCCTTCGCTCCTGCTCGAAGCCGCGCGAGAGTTCGAAAACATTGCTGCTGGCGCCGACGCGCTCCGGCTGTACCGCAAGGTGCTCACGGACCACCCGGCACGCAGCATAATGCTCTCGGGCCATTCTGTCTATGCCAGCGACTATGCGCGCATTTGTGAGCAGGAGATACTCAGGCGAAACCCGGAGCTCCGTCTCGGCGAAGAAACAAGAGCGAAGAAGCTGCTTAGCCCCGCGAGAGGAGAAAGCTCTGCCAACAGCTTCCT
Source organism: uncultured Planctomycetota bacterium (assembly GCA_964455955.1). Lineage (GTDB taxonomy): Bacteria > Planctomycetota > SKW154 > SKW154 > DAOVDS01 > CAYWBA01. The sequence continues at coordinate 3,059 of CAYWBA010000204.1, forward strand.
GAACGTTATCAGGACATTCCCCAACACCGAAGCCTCCTCGAAAGCTTACATCGAGCTGGGCCGCTTCTGCATCAAGGACAATCTGCTCGAGTCCGCAGAAGTTTATCTTAAAGAGTTTCTGGCGCGAAAGCCACAAAGCCGGCTTGCAGACCAGGCCCGTGCCTTGCTCTGCCACATCTATCTTAAGAAGAGCAACTTCGCCGGCGCCAAGCAACTGCTTCTCGCGCTCAAGAAATCTGGAAGCGAAATCGAGATGGACAAGACCAGGCAGAAGGCAAGCGACTACGCTCGCAGGAGGCTTTTGCTGCCCAAAATCGCCGCCGCCAACCTCGGCGATTCTCTCCTCTTGCCCGTTTCGAGCCTGTGGCAGACAACCCCCTGCCTGGCGCAGCGCAGCAATGACATAATCGGTGCAAGCAAGAACGGGAAGTTCCTTTACGCTCTCGGTCCGCAGCTCCTTGACTGCCGCAGCACGGAGACGGGAGCACTTCTCTCCCGCCTGGACCTTTCGGCACCGACAGAGCCGGTCTCCGGCAAGAAACGCGGGATTGTGGTCAAGGATGGCGTCCTGCTGCTGAGAGGCAAACGGCTGGTCATGGTTGAAGGAAAGGGACAGGAGCTTTCCTGGAAGTGGGGTGTCACACTCCCGGCCCCGGCGGCAAGGCCGGGCGCGCAGCCGAGAGAAGATGTCCTGTTCGCCAAAGCCGCGGGCAAGATACTTGTCCTCTGGCCCGCCAACCGGCTCTTCGCGTTCGAACCCGCAACAGGCTCGCAAGCCTGGAAGCATGAATCGCCCGCGCCTTACTTCCAGATGCCTGCGGACATTGGCGGAACTCTCATGCTGGTGAAAGCTGATGGCTCGGCAGTCCTCGGTCTCGACCCTCAGGCCGGAAAGGCGAAATTCACCACACGGCTCGAAGGCAGGGGCTTCAGGGTAAGCAGTACTGTCGCATGCGGCGATTACCTCGTTGTTATCAGGGGCTCGCGTGACCTCTACTGCCTCAACACTTCGGGCCGGGTTCTCTGGACCAAACGCTGCAAGGACTTCATCAGGTCCAGCACTTATCTGCCGCAAGGAAGGCTCGCTGTAGAATGCCCTCACACAGACAAGCCCAAAATCAACTGCTTCGATATCAAGACTGGAAACCCGGTATGGCACGCAAACATTGACAAGAACCCGGCCATACAGCAGCTTGGCGATGCAGACAACCTTTACACTGTCCAGAGGCCGAAATTCGGAAAGGTTTCCGTTGCAGCGCACGACAGCGCGACAGGCAAGAAACGGTGGGAGTGGCGCCAGCCCCACGGCGGATATGCTGCTGTTACCGACAGCGGAAACTGCCTGATTGTCTCTGTCGTGGACCGCATGTTCAGCCAGATATACTTCCTTGACAAGAGTGACGGGGCGCCGAAACAGGGCCTTTCTTTCCCGGCTGAACTCTATCACTCGCACCTCCTGCGGGACGGCAGGCTCTACGTAACCACTGACCGGTCCGCCTATTGCTTCGGGCCGGTGGAACCTGCCCGCGTACGGGAAGAATACATAAACACCCTCTACAAACTCTCCCGCGATGTCAAAGGCAAGGAAGAGCTTGAGAAACTGGCCGCCTCGTATAGCAAAATGCGCTCCTTCGACAACGCGGCCAGAGCACTTGAAGAAATAGTAAGGTCGAACTGGGAAATTCCTGAGCACGAAATAGCCCGGCTTGTCCAACGGGCGGGAGGCTTCCACTACGGCGTCGGACGCAAAGAGAAACTCATTATCGAGGCGCCAAGGGTGTCGGGCGAAATCAAGATTGACGGCGTTCTCGACGACTGCTGGAAACCTGCAGCCTCGCTGAAGCGGAGTCTCGGACACGTGTTTGGCGTTGACAGGCCGCAGGGTTTTGAGAGCAAGTGGCTCTCGAAGCACGACCTTTCGGCCACGTTCTACTTCGGCTGGGACGACAAGTACTTCTACTTCGCCGTTGATGCGAAAGACAGCATAATGAGGCCGTGGGACAAGTACGACAACGAGTACTGGAGAGGCGACCTGCTCCTGATTGCGCTGGACTCGCTCGGCGACGGCGGGCGGATGGCCCGGGCTGATGATGTGCTTCTCTCCATGGGGCTTGCAATCCCGCGGCGAAACCTGACAAAGGAAGAGATGGAAGAAGAGGAGCGACACAGGCCCAAAGGCGAGTACTTCGTCAAGCGGCGCGACGACGATTCCGGCGCCATCTACGAAGGGAAGATACCCTGGGAACTCTTCAACGAGAACGGCACCAGCATAGACTCGGAGAAAGGGCCGGCCGAGGGCCTGACCTTCGGGCTGGACCTGGTGCTGCTCGACGACGATACAAGCGGAGGCACTACAAAAACGCTCAACCTCGCAGGCGGGCTGCTCCTGGGCAAGCGCAGCTCCCTCTGGCGGGGCTTCATTCCAGACAGGTTTGCGAAAATCCGGCTCAAAGGCAAAGACAAGTAAGAGCATCTCATCCTGTTTCTCGCGCAACCTGATGGCCCCTGCTTTCAGCGCGAACAAATGTGCGAAATTTACAAATTTTACTTCCAGGCGGGTGGTATAGGGAAATTGTAACCCCCTGCCAGTAAAGCAGGTTACGGAGACGCGATGTCCAAAAACGGGAAAGCCATTTGTAAATTTTTTGCTGTTTTTAGAGCACTTCTGCCAGGATGGCGAAGAAATAGCGCAAGTCATTGCCTCATAAGGCAGTTGCGTCAAGCCAATGCGTGCAGGTTTGCGTAACATCTTGCACCTCAACGTGTTACTCTCACCGCAGAGTCGCGGAGCAGGTACAACCTGGTGCTGCAAGCACTACCTTGTTGCCGGCCACTTGGCCGGTGGCGCGCCACCTCTGCGTTCTCGGCGGTAAATGCTTCTCCGTGTTTCTTCCACCACGCTTGCCAGCATGGTGTTTCTAACACAATAAGGAAACAAACTTTATTTTCTTACCTTTAACTTTCAACCTTTAACCTCGTTGCGTTCTCGGTGGTGAAGCTGGCCCGCGGCTTTCGTTCCAAATACCCCCGGGC
>CAYWBA010000205.1:0-6044 GCA_964455955.1 uncultured Planctomycetota bacterium
TTGGAGGTAGTAACTTTGCGAGTTGCGATACCTGTCTGGGAAGGAAGAGTATCTCCTGTTCTCGACGTTGCCGTGCATCTACTGGTGGTAAACGTAGACGACGGACGGGAAGTCTCACGTTACGTGGAGAAGTTCGAGCCCGTCTTGCTGCCACAGCGGGCCCAGCGGTTCTCAGGGCTGGGAATAGAGGTTGTGATATGCGGCGCGATTTCACGGGCTTTGGCGGATATGTTGAACGCCGCAGGAATTACCGTATTTCCCTGTACGATAGGAGATGTCGAGGATGTGCTGAATTCCTATCTTGATGCCGGAGTCCTGGATTCGAGATTCTTCATGCCCGGCTATGACGGGCCTTCCGGACGGCGCAGGCGGCACGGGCAGGGTTTCAGACGCGGTGAGTTCGACAGTTAATGGAAGGAGACTGACGCTACCTATGAAAACTTACCTGGAATGCATTCCCTGCTTTATCAGACAAGCGCTTGAAGCTGTATGCATGGTTACCAATGACAGTGAGAAGCAAGAAGGAGTATTGCGCAGGACCCTTCAGCTTGCAAGCGAAATGGACATGAGCAAATCACCTCCGGAAATGGGTAGGCGCATCCATGCCATCATCAAAGAGATGACCGGCAACCCTGACCCTTACAAGGAGGCGAAACAGCAGTGTAATAAATTCGCTCTGGAGCTGTATCCAGGATTGAAGCGGAAGGTTGAATGGTCTCCGGACCCGTTCCAGGTAGCTGTCAGACTTTCGATTACGGGCAACTTGATTGATTTTGCACAGGGTGCTGCCCTCAGCGAAGAATGAATCAAGACTACGGTACAGGAGTGCTTGAATCAATCGATTGACTTGTCATCGGTTGAGGCACTCAAGATAAAGGCAGAAAGTGCAAGCAGGATTCTCTATCTCGGGGATAATGCGGGAGAAATAGTGCTTGACCGTTTACTTGTCGAACAATTACCAACGGAGAAGGTTACCTTCGCAGTAAGAGGCGCTCCCATCATTAACGATGCCACATTGGAAGATGCCATTGCCGGTGGAATAACTGAACTTGTCGATGTAATGGATAATGGCAGCGACATGCCTGGAACCATTCTGGAATCCTGCTCTGAGGCGTTCAGGAAGCTATTCGCACAGGCTGATATCGTTATCGCCAAAGGACAGGGCAACTATGAGACGCTGTCTGATGCGGATGGGCACATATTCTTCCTTCTGAAAGCAAAGTGCCCCGTCATAGCGAAAGATATCGGATGCGAAGTCGGTGATTTAGTCATTCTTGAAAGGAGGTAGGCGATGCCTGGTTTTGATGGAACAGGTCCGATGGGTATGGGCCCAAGAACTGGTGGCGGTTTTGGTTTCTGTCCTCCGGGTACGGGGCCTACACCGGCCGGATATGCCCCCGGCGTTGTGTACGGAGTAGGCCGCGGCGGGGTCCCGTGGGGCGGAGGTCGCGGTCGCGCATTCGGTGGAGGCCGGGGCTGGTGGGGGAGAGCAAGGTCCCCGTATGCAGCGGCCTCATACCCGGCGGTGGTGCCATACCCGGCTGCAGCGCCTTTTGACGAGAAAGCCTTCCTGGAGAACCAAGCCATGTACCTGGAACAGCAGCTCACTGCTATCAGGGACAGGCTGGCAGAGATCGGAACGCAAAAGGCCGAAGAGTAGTGACACTGATTTCAATCAGGAGGTATAGAGATGCCCGGTTTTGACGGAACAGGTCCAATGGGGCAAGGCCCTATGACTGGCAGGGGAATGGGTTACTGTGCCGTCCCGCTACCTCCGGCAGTTTCGGCACCAACCCCTGTTACGCCTGCAGTAGTGCCCGTGTATCCTGCAGCTACTTACCCAGTGGCGGCACCGGCATATGGGTTTTCGAGAATTGGCTATCAACGTGTCGGCTGGTGGCCGCGCTTCTTTGGTCGCGGTTTCGGTCGGAGGGGAGGTCGGGGCAGATGGTGGTAGTGATAGCAAGCAGCAAGGACAAAACTGGTAAGACCATAACTACAATTGGTTTCGCCCCTGCTACAGGCAACAGGCTGGCTGACTACATGATCTGCGGTGAGGATAAGCCAAACCTGCATGTTCCCCTGACGTCCCGGGTACAGAAGGGATAGGAAATGTACATATCGGCGCCAATAATTGACGAGACGAAGTGCACCCACTGCGGCAAGTGCGCTCAGGTATGTCGTTTCAACGCGCTTGTCGTTCTGCCGAGTCAGGTGATGGTCTTCGATGATTTGTGCCGGGGTTGCGGTGCATGCATACCTGCATGCCCAGAAGGCGCAATATCTGAAAAGAAACGTAAACCGGTGACCCAGACAGCATCGATTCCTATACATGCGGCAACTGTGCTATCTCCTTACTACTATGCCGCAGCATATTCCCATGCTGTACAAGGGTATGAATTTCCGAAAGTTGGTTATCCGCGTTTCGGCCGGTGGCCGCGGTTTGGCTACGGTCGGGGTTTCGGCATCAGAGGAGGCCGCGGCGGCCGGCGCGGAAGGAGAGGCAGATGGTAATAGCGGTAGCGAGCGGCAAAGGCGGCACAGGCAAGACGTTGGTTTCAACAGCTTTCGCCCTTGCCATAAGTGATAAACCGGTTCAGCTTATCGATTGCGATGTCGAGGAACCGAATTCCCACATTTTTCTTAAACCCCGGTTTGAGAAAGTGGAAAAGGTATATACGCCGATACCGATGATTGATGAGGCAGCGTGTACGCATTGCGGAGAGTGCGCCAGGGTGTGCCAATTCAATGCGCTTGCTGTGTTGCAGAAACAGGTAATGGTATTCGAAAACCTCTGCCACGGCTGTGGTGCCTGCATGCTTGCCTGCCCTGAAGACGCAATATCTGAGAAAGAACGTGAAGTCGGTGTAATCGAGACAGGTAATTCCAATGGGACAAAATTCGCTCATGGTAAGCTGAATATCGGCGAAGCGATGGCTCCACCGGTTATTCGCGAGCTCAAGAAGCATATTGACCGCGAATGCGAAACTGTCATTGACGTGTCACCGGGCACATCCTGCCCCGTTATTGAATCTGTCAGGGATGCCGATTTCGTATTGCTTGTAACGGAACCCACGCCGTTTGGCTTGAATGACCTCAGGCTCGCAGTTGAGATGCTGCAACTGCTGAAGTTGCCCTGTGCCGTCATTGTCAACCGCTCAGGTCTCGGTGACAGCGGGGTGGAGGACTACTGCAAAGATGAAGGCATCCCCATAATTCTGAGGATTCCTTTTGATGAGGGAATCGCAAAGGGCTATTCGCGAGGCATACCGCTTGTCGAGATTCAAACTGAATGGCGCAGCAAGCTGCGTAAAGTTTATGAGTATGCTTGTGCTAATGCGAGGAAACGATGAAACAGATATGCATAATAAGCGGCAAAGGTGGTACGGGAAAGACAATCTTTACTGCGTCGCTTGCCGCTGTTGCCAAGCCAGCCGTGATGGCGGACTGCGATGTTGATGCTGCAGATTTGCACCTCCTGCTTCACCCTGATGTAAAGGAGACTCACGAGTACTACGGCGGGGTGGAGGCGGTAATAGACTCTGAAAAATGCACGCAGTGCGGGCGCTGCCAGGAAGAGTGCCGATACAATGCGATTGAGAACTTCCAGGTTGTCTCGGTTGCCTGCGAGGGTTGCGGCACCTGCAAGGTTGTTTGCGAGTACGGCGCGGTCGAGCTAAAGGAGGCTCTCAGCGGCCACTGGTTTGTTTCCGATACGGTCTATGGGCCTATGGTTCATGGGAAACTGGGGATAGCTGCGGAGAATTCGGGGAAACTCGTCTCGCAGGTTCGCCAGAAGGCGAGGGAGATTGCTGAAGAGCGCAATTTGGAGTTCGTCATTGTTGACGGGCCTCCGGGTATCGGCTGTCCCGTGCTTGCTGCCCTTACTGGCATTGATCTGGCCTTGATAGTAACAGAACCTACTTTGTCCGGCATGCATGACATGGAGCGTGTCCACAGCGTCTGCAAGCACTTTGGAATAAGAGACGCCGTCTGCATAAACAAGTACGATATAAACACCGAGAACTCCGACCGGATTGAAAAATGGTGTCTGGAAAACGATGTTCCCGTAGTTGGGCTGATCCGATTTGACCGCGCAATCACCGAGTCGCTAGTCGCCGCTAAACCCCCTGTTGAATACACGAGCACCGGCGCTTCGATTGATATCAGGGATGTCTGCATGGCGGTTATGGATATGGCTCGAACATCACAAGAGAAATCAGCGGTCAAGGAGGCGTAGCCGAGTGCTTACGTGGGAAGCAGTGCATAGAAAGGGCTGATGCCAAGTTCGAGGTTTAACTCCGAGGTTATTGCGGAAGGAGATGAATGATGCCCAGAGGAGATGGAACAGGCCCTCGCGGCGAAGGGCCTTACACTGGCAGGCGTGGTGGTGGAACAGGACGCGGGAGAGGACGCGGCGCGGGAAGAGGCGGCCAAGGCCCTGGGGGAGGCTGCGTGTGCCCATCGTGTGGACACAAAATACCACACACGCCCGGCAGTCCCTGTAACCAGATAGCCTGCCCCTCATGCGGGGCGCGAATGGTCAGAGAATAGAGAGATAGAAACGTTGCCGAAGGCTATATTTGCCTCTTCTCAATCGAAAGGGTTGGGGGGGAATGGAAAACATCAGAAAGATACAGTGCCTGCTGGGTGAAGCATGGACAGGTGTGAACTTCTACTTCAGCGGCGCGGCAGTGCCCGACATCAAGGTAGGAGAGGACTTGCGTTTCTGTGAAGCGCTCACGAAGGCGAGGTCAGGTCCTTTGCTGCTTCATCCCGGCGCAGTATCATGCGCGGGCGCGAACTACGTCTTCGGGTGGAAAAGGAGCGAGGCGCAGATAAACACAATCCTCGGTGAATTGATGAAGCGGCGGGGGCTGGGGCGAGAAGCCGCCGAAAAGCTTATATCACAGGTTCCCATTTTTGAGAAACCTCCCGTTGCAATAGGGCTGAATACGGGTGAAGTCCCGAACCTGATTGTCTCATACTGCCAGCCGTCCACAGCGATGAAGTTCCTCAAAATGTGGCAAACAGCATTCGATGGGCGCGACCTTGCCAGCAGCCTTTCTTCAGTTCTCTCTGTCTGCGGTAACGTTGCTGCAACTTGTTATCTTCATGGTGATGTTACGCTGTCTTTCGGCTGCGATGATTCGAGGGAATTCGGAGGCATTGGCAGGGATAGATTGGTCCTGGGGTTACCTTATTCACTAATAGAAAAGCTCCTGCCAAACGCAAACATCTTAGAAAGGACAAAAGTGTTATAAATGCATGCAACGGATACACAAGCAATTTCAGAAGCGGTGAGTGCCGTTCTCCGGAACATCCCGGCGGGCGTAACTCTCGTTGCTGCCGCTAAGTCACGGGCACCGGAAGAAGTCGCCGCCGCGATTGGAGCAGGCGTGAAGGTGATAGGCCATAACTATGTCCAGGAAGCGGAGCGTATGATTCTCACGGTGGGCAAGATGGTCCGATGGCATTTCATAGGTCACCTTCAGACGAACAAGGCGAAGAAAGCTGCTGTACTGTTTGACATGATAGAAACGATTGACTCGACGCATCTTGCCGAAACCTTGAATCGCCATTGTGCCGCTATGCACACGGTTATGCCTGTTCTGATTGAAGTCAACAGCGGCAGAGAGGCCAGCAAATCCGGCGTGTTTCCGGAGCAACTTGACGACCTTGTGCGACAGATAAGCACTCTGCCCAAGCTGCGCGTACAGGGCCTGATGACCATGAGCCCGCGATTCGGCGACCCGGAAGATGCCAGACCCTACTTCCGTGCTACAAAAGAGGCATTCGACAGGCTTGCCGATATGAATATCCCCGGAGTCGAGATGCGCACACTGTCCATGGGCATGAGCAACAGCTACAAGGTTGCGATAGAGGAAGGAGCCAACCTTATACGGATAGGCAGCAAGATATTTGGCGAACGCCAGCAGTGTTCTTGAGAGAGTTTTCCGCTTAGTCGAGGCATGACGTATGCCCACTTACGAATATGAATGTAAAGAGTGCGGGCACAGGTTCGAGAAGTTCCAAAACATGAC
>CAYWBA010000206.1:0-6040 GCA_964455955.1 uncultured Planctomycetota bacterium
AAAACAGGCGCGCCTGTTTACAGATTTCGCGGGGGGTCGGGTTACATTTGCGTGGGATAGCGTGAATTGGGAATGGACGCAACCCCTTGCTACGTAAGCATGTTGCGTCGAAACGCGAAGCGTGGGTGTGTGTAACATGTTATCTGGCACCGAGTTGGGACGAATTTCACCACGGAGTACACAGAGTTCACGGAGATATTCTTTTTAGGTTCTTTTCCATTTGTGTTCAACATTTGGAGGCTATTTGTCATTTGAGCTTTGACATTTTCTTTTCCGGCTATTGGCTCTTGCCTATTGGCTATTGCCTCTCATATCTTCCACACTATTATACGCACGAGAACCGGAAATGTTAGCAGGAATCAACCAAAAATCCAGAAATCAGAACTATTGGGAACTCCTCGACACGCGAAACCCGACGTTGTTGGTGCGGGCTTTCCTATTTCCTCAAATTCTTCTTCAATTCCGCAATAAATTTCCTAAGTTCCGGCGCCAACGAATTGTTCGGCGCTAATTTCAAAAACTGCTCAAAATCCATTATCGCACCCACCAGGTCGCCCTTATTCTCGCGGGCGTAGCCGCGGTTGCGGTATGTCGAGGCACACTTCGGGTTGATTTCAATCGCCTTGGTATAGTCCGCGATAGCGCCGTCGAAGTGGCCGTTACTCGTGTCCGCCGACAATTTTCTTGAATCTGTCTGTTTCTCTCAAGTTGTCAATGTCTGTGTCAGTCTTTAGAAGTTCGAGAATCTGCTGCGCGTTCTGCTGCTCCTCGGGGGTGCCGCCCGTCTTGAGCTTATGAGCAATCTTTATTGACTTTTCGAGATAGTCCAGCGCCTTCTCAATCTTCTTGTCCAGAGAAAGCAGGCAGGCGGTATTGTAATTAGCCGTGAGGTCTTCGGGGTAAGACTCGATTATCTTCTTGTAAACCTTAAGCGCCTTGTCATACTCCTGAGCCCGCAGGTGCTGCTGCGCCTGCCCGTGAGCCTGCTTCAGCTCTTCGGTGCTCATCTTTTCCTTCTCTTTTCGAGCCTTTTCCTCTTTCTGCGCAAGGAGGGATTGTGCCCGCTGGAGTAAGTCCCTCGCCTCTTTGGAATCCATTATCGCCAGCGCCATTTGATACAGGGCGATTGCATCCCGATATCGCTTTTCAGCAACCGCCTTTTGGGCCATCCTTATCAGTTCAACGAACCTTGCCTCCTGACTTTCGCGCAGTTTGCGCTCGGCCTTCTCCTCTTGCGCCTTCTTCAGGATTCCACTTGCCGCCGAATCGCCGGGCTTGAGGGCAAGCGCGTCACCGACGGTTCTTATGGATTCCTCATATCTTCCCGCGCGGAGCAAATCACTTGCGGTCTTCAGAAGCTGGTCAAAGCGCTTCTGGTTTTCCTCCTCTACCGCCTTCTCAGTCCTCGCTTTCACCAGGATATTTCTGGCCGTCTCGTCTTCCGGCCTTATCTTCTGCGCTTCCTCAGCCTTTGCAATTGCATCATCGTAGCACTTATGGCGCAGCGCCAACAGCGCCTCGAGAAGCAGGTTCTGCAGGTCTTGGAGCGGCACTGTCTGCGCTGTCCTCGCCTGCTCTATCAATATCTTTGCGTGGGAATCCTCCGGCTTCATTTTGAGTGCTTCAGAGGCGTTTGCGATTGCATCGCCATACCGTTTTTCCTCAAGGGCATTCTCCGCGGCCATAAGCAGCCTGCGGAAATCCTCTTCCTTCTTCTTACTTTCCGCTTCCTCACGCTGCCTGCGGCTTGCCTCTTCCTCCGCCAGACGCTTGGCTTCGGCGTCCTTGCGGGCTTTCTCGGTAGCTTCTGCCTCACGCTGCTTACGCTCTTCCTCTTGCTGGGCCAAATACTCAGCTTGCGCCTCACGTAACTTACGTTGCCGCTCTTCGTAAGCAAGATGCTCGGCTTGGGATGCCCCCCCGAGTCTGGATATTAGAACAGGGGCGAGTACTGCTATGACTGCTACCAGGCATAGTATTGCAATGAGGAAGACAAGGCTTTTTTTCTTTCGGGGCAGTGGTTCCTTCACCGCGCTTTCCGGCGCGGTGCTTCCAGTAGTGACCGGCGCCGGTGAAGGCGGTGGCTTCGGCGCTTTGACAGGAGTTTTGGGCGTTGGTTGCGGTTTGGGCGGAACTTTCAGGGTCGCATCGGTAAGAGATTTGTAGAACGCGGCTGCGCTTTCGGGGCGGTCGTCAGCGCTCTTGGTGAGCGCCTTCAGAATCGCCGCATTGAAGTGTTCGGGAATGCCGGGGATAGAAGGCGGCTCCTTGAACCGTATCTGGGCAAGAATATCTCCCTGGTAAAAGGGTGGGTGGCCGGAAAGGAGTTCATAGACGACTGCACCGAGGGAATATATGTCGGAACGCACCGTCAGGTGCTCGCCCATTATGTGCTCAGGCGCCATGTAGGCTGGTGTGCCTGAAATCGTCTTTTGAGAAATCATGCTCATGGATTCGCGCATCTGGCGTGCTATACCGAAATCCGTTATCTTCACTTCACCCTTTGAATTTACCATGATGTTGGCGGGTTTCAGGTCGCGGTGCAGCATGCGTTTCGAGTGCGCATAATCAAGGCCTTCACAAATCGCCTTGATTATGGGGAGCGCTTCGTCCAGAGGCAGCTTTTCTTTCTCGCGCAACATGTCAAGCAGGTCGGGGCCGTCCACGTACTCCATGACAAGGAATTTGAACTGGCCGGAAGTATCCAGAGTATGCAGGCGCATAATGTTGGGGTGAGCCAGGGACATGGAGAGTTTCGCTTCCGAGTGGAGCTGTTCAAGTGCACGCCGGTCATTGGCCATCTCAACGGGAAGGAGCTTGACGGCAACATCCATGTCAAGCTCGTCGTCGTGGGCAAGATAGACAACGCCCATGCCGCCGCGACCGAGTTCTTTTATTACAGAATACCTGTCTGCGAGTCTCCTGCCTGCAGAGCCGGGCGTCCCGGTCAGCTTCAAGTCGAGCGTATCATAAGGAGCGGTTGGCGGGGTTGGAAGCATACTGCCGCAGTGTTTGCACTTGATTGCGTTTACGCTTATTTCCTCATCGCAGAACGGGCATCTTTTGGTAGTTTCAGACATAATCACTTCCGTGAGGACGAACGCTCACATTTCCTGAAGAATTATACGACATCCGGCGCTCACATGCAAGGGTGGTTATGGTGGATTTGCGGAGATTAGCTCGCGGCTTCTTTCACCGCACTGCGCACTTTTTGAGTTTTTTATTACACGCGTTGCAAGCAACGCCGCTAAATATTTGTTCCGGTGCCTATTGCCTATTGGCTACTGCCTATTGCCTGTATTGTTGACACCAAGCCACCCTGCATTATTCCAAAAATCTGAAAAAATCTATCCCAAAACCCGCTTTTTCTACTCCTCACCAGTGCGGCAACAACGATTCTGCAAGAACAACCTTCGGTTCAAGTCCAATCCCCCCTGGGTTGCAGAATTCCGCTTGGATTTAGTTTAGCAAGATTCGGGCCGCATTTGTAAAGCTTTTTAGGCCCAAAGAGTAACCATATTCTCAAAATGAAACCCTGATGTTATCAGAATGATACTCTCGGAGTACTGAAACCTCTTTCTTGTGAATTCCCTCTCACTCCCTTACTCCTTATATTCAAACCACTTAAGCAAGACGTTGAGGGCAGTTTACTATTTCGGCATAGGATTTGCTACTTGTTTGACATGAGACAATATGGGCATTGTGAAACTCAGGGAGGTTGCGGCAATACATAGTGAGCGCTGAATGTACCTGTGTACGTCGAGGAATGAATTGGGAGGAAGTGAGGTGAGAGAGAATAGAAGGGCAGTTTGTGCACGGTTCTTCGCCATCATGCTGGTTTTCGCAGTTTGTGCTTTTTGTGGCTGTCGCAGAAGTGAGAGCGACAACCCGCTGCCTTTGCCTGGAACAGCCTCCCTTGTTGCGGACTTCACAGCCACGCCGGTAAATGGTGTTGCTAAGCTTTTTGTCACTTTCACTGACCAGTCGAAAGGAGACATAACATCTTGGTCATGGGATTTTGGTGATGGTATAGGAACAAGCGCGCTGCACGACCCGACTTACACATACAATAATCCGGGAACATACACAGTTAGCCTGGTGGTGTCAGGACCATACGGTTCAGCCACTGAGACAAAGCTGAACTACATAACTGTAGGAGACACAATCTATGTAGATGATGCAAGCGGCGATGATTTAAATGATGGGTCTTTGGGCAGTCCGGTCAAAACAATACAGAGAGGTCTTAACCTTGCCGTAAGCGGCAACACGGTGCTTGTCGCGGACGGAACATATACAGGTGCAAGTAACAGGGACCTGGATTTTGGCGGCAAAACGATAAACCTGCGCTCGGAGGGTGGAGCGGCAAACTGTACTATTGATTGCCAGTTCTTGGGCCGTGCCTTCCACTTCCACACCGGCGAAACAAACACTGCCACCGTCAGAGGCTTTACAATCCAGAGCGGGGAACCAGTCGCTGGCGAAAAGGTCGGCGCAATACTGTGCGAAAATTCCAGCTCTCCTACTATTACTGGCTGCGAGATACTTAACAACAAGAGTAGCGGCATTTACTGCGACAACTCCAGTCCGACTCTGAAGAACTGCAAGATTGGCAATAATTCTGGGGGCCGCGGCGGTGGAATCGGTTGCAGGAATCAATCCTGTCCGACAATCGAAAACTGTCTTATATCCGAGAACCAGGCAATCAACTTTACAATGGACGCCCCTGGAGGGGGAATTGCGATTCTTGCCGAGTCTGACCCGGTGCTTACAAATTGCACTATAGTTGACAACTGGGCATACTATGGCGGAGGGATATACTGCCACGAATCCGCTCCGACACTCACAAATTGCATAATACACAACAACTCTGGCATAATTGCCGGGGGCGGCATTTACTGTGACATGCACTGCCTCTCGACCATCACTGGCTGCGAGATACTCAACAACCAGGCTGGCTATGGCGGGGGGATATATTGCCGCCAATCCAGTCCGACTCTGAAGAACTGCAAGATTGGCAATAATTCTGGGGTCGACGGCGGTGGAATCTATTGCTATAATCAATCCAGTCCAAACATCGAAAACTGTCTTATATCCGGAAACCAGGTATACTACCCCGGCCCAGGGGGGCCGGCCTCCGGAGGGGGAATCGCGATTCTTGCCGAGTCTGACCCGGTGCTTACAAACTGCACCATAGTTGACAACTCGGCGGACTATGGCGGAGGGATATACTGCCATGACTTGTCCGATCCAACCGCAGTGAATTGCATAATCTGGGCCAATAGTGCGCTAGTCTACGGCAACCAAATATACATGGGAGACATGCCGTCTTGCACTCTGACGCTGAACTGCTGTGCCTACTCCGACTATGGAGTTCTCGATGTGGTGGGTCCTGGCGTCAACCCTGAACCGAACTGTATTAACGATGACCCGCTATTCGTAACCGGGCCTGATGGCGACTACTACCTGAGCCAGGCTGCAGCAGGTCAGGGCTCGGACAGCCCATGCTTGGATGCAGGCAGCGATACAGCAGCCAATCTCGGTCTTGACACCAAAACTACGCGAACTGACGGTGTGACTGACACAGGTACAGTAGATATTGGCTACCACTACGACCCGTAGGGAACAGAGACCGCCAAACTCGCAGCTAACCCGGCATTCGCCATAACCGCAATGAATCTAAATTTAAGATGCGTTGAGGGGGAGTTGAGGGTTTCCAGGTATTGCCGTAGATTTGGTTCTAACGCTGTCCAATCCGCTCTGGGATTCCCTCATTATTTAAAGCATCCGCTGCATCGCCGGTGCGCTGAAAATTAACAAAAGCAAGCGTTTGAGAGGATGCACCTTGCCAAAAGCAAATTTGCATGTTATACTTGTAGAAAGTACCCAACGTACACCTGCTCACGCGAGTAAGGAGACTGAGGATGCGAAAAGACAAGTTCTTTCTGTGGTTGGCTGCTGCTATCGTACTTGCCGCTGTGGGTTGCGGCCCTGTCCAGCCGCCGGACTTTCCGTATATAGCATCACCGTGTGTAGTGGTGCA
>CAYWBA010000207.1:0-6036 GCA_964455955.1 uncultured Planctomycetota bacterium
CCCGCCGCGGGGTCGTTGTTTTCTTGACCGGGACGTGCGGCGCTGTTAAAATAACCGGCAAAGTGGAATTTTTGGGGAAAGAAGCATGATGTATGTATTAACACTGTTTGGCGAATCCGGCTCGGAGCAGTATGTTCCGTTTCTGTACTATCTGGTAAGCGCGCTGCTTGTTATCTTCATTGGCGCGGCCGGGTACTACATCGGAAAGTTTGTCATGGGCCGGAGGTTACAGAGAGAGATAAAAGCTGACCGCACGAGGATGTTCGATATCGAAAAGGCCCTTAAGGCCTTCTGGGATAACGAGCGCGCAAAGCTCAAAGCTGAAAACGACAAGCTTTCCGAGAAAATCACCCTCCTTACCAAGCAGGTTGACGACTACCGCAAGAAGGCCGCGGGCGTCGGGGTTATGGGGCTTTCGAAAGACAAGCGCGCAGACATGCTGATTCAGCTCATGCTTGAAAACGAGGCGCTTGAAGAGAAACTCTACGAGCTCAACCTCAAGATGAAGCAGGAGCGCGACGAGTACCTCGCCAAGGAGCTTACCAACATTAGCTACAAGCGGATTTTGCTTTCTGAGATTCTCAAACAGCAAGGCGTCCAGGAGAAAATCCGCGATATACTTAAGGACGACTCCATCCTCAAGAAGATAGAGCTTCCCTCCGCCGCCAAATCCCTGCCGGCGCAAGAAGAAGAGCCGGGGGAAGATAAACCCGGCCCTGAAGAAGAGGGAGAAGAAGAAAAGAAGAAGTGGTCATGGTAGTCCTCGGCATAGAAACTTCCTCAACCACAGGCGGTGTCGCACTCCTTCGCGATAACAAGACAATAGCGCAGCGCGCGTTCGAGAAAGGCCTTGTGCACGGGCGCGAGCTTGCCCCATCTATCAGGTCGGCTGCTGAAGAAGCCGGCTTGGAGCTTAAAGAAATTGACCTTGTTGCCGTGGATGCCGGGCCGGGCTCGTACACCGGCGTGCGTGTGGGCGTCGCAACAGCCAAGGCGCTTGCGTGGGCACTCGGCGCGAAGCTTGTCTCGGTAGTTTCACTGGACGCCCTCGCTGAAGCGGCGAAGGATTTGGGGCCCAGCCTTGTCACAGCACTTGATGCGCGCAGAGGGCACCTTTACACCGCCGCTTACGAAACTGCAGGCGGCGAAGTGTCGCGTGTCGACGGGCCGGAAATTGCCCCGCTTGAAGGTTTTCTGGACAGGCTCCCGCGCCCTGCCGTACTGCTTGGTGACGGAATCAAGAAGCTTCCTGAGAACGCTGGCGAGGAGCCGGGCATTACGTATGCGCCCCGGGAGTTCTGGATTCCGCGGGCGCAGGTGGTTGCGAGTCTTGGCCTGCGTGCCGCAGGGCGCGGCGAGTTTGCGGATGTCCTCACCCTGGAGCCGCTCTACCTTCGCCGCTCCGAAGCTGAGGAAAAGTTCGGTGTAAAGGTTGACCCGGCCTCCGCAGAACCGGAGCACAGGCACTGAAAACTTCCTCTTTATGCCAGAAGGAGACAGACAGGTGAAATCCCTGGCCGGGGCACTTTGCGGGCTGCTGTTTCTGTCCGCCGGCTGCGCGGCAGTGGATAACTCTCAGGGCCGTTCCCGCCTGGAGAGTACCGGCCGGTATCTCTACAAGATAGTCTCGCCCGATGGCAACGCGCTCACCGTAAGAGAGCACAGGAACGAGGGAAACTCGGACCTCGAGACGTGGAAGCAGGCTGTCACAAACCACCTCACCCGCAACAAGGGCTACAAGCTTGTCTCGCAGGCGAAGTTCAAAACCGCCAGCGGCTCGCCCGGCTGGGAAGCCCTGTTCGGGGCCGAGGCACAGGGGCTCCAGTATCTCTACTATGTCGGGATTGCCCGCCACGACAAGGAACTCTGGGGTATCCACCGGCTCTATGTGATTGAGGCTGCGGGAGAGAAGGCGCTTATGGAAAAGGACCTTCCCAAGCTAAAGAAAGCTGCGCGGAGCCTCAGGTACTAGAGACTATCTCAAGACCTCGCGTGGCCGCGTGAGGTCTTGAGATAGTCTCTTAAACTTCATGCAGGGCGCGGTTTTCTGCGCCGCTTTGCACTCGTTGCAGTCCAGGCACTCGGCGTAGTCTGCATCAACAACCGACTCGCCCTGCGAGAGCGCATTCACAGGGCATGCCTTGATGCATTTCCCGCACGCATTGCAGTTAGTCCGCCTGCGGTCCCGCACGATTCGGGCAAGCGAGAGAATCGCCATTGCCGCGCCCGCGGGGCACAGGAACCGGCAGAAGAACCGCATTACAAAAAAGCCCGACGCAAGCACAAATATCAAGAACGCCCACTGCAGGAACGAGCCGCTGAAAGTGAAAAAGGTTGAAAACGGCTCAACCGCGGCATCCGAGAGCCGGCCCGAAATAAGGTACAGCGCCGGCACGGCAAGGAGTACCGAGTACTTTACGTATTTCAGGCGTGCGGCAAGCCGGCCGGGGAACTTGAACCTCCCGGCAAAGAGGCGGCCGCAAAGCTCATGCACGGCGCCGAACGGGCAGAGATACCCGCAGAAAAGCCGCCCGAACAAAAGCGAACTCACCACGATGGCGCCGACAAGTACAAGCCACGCCGCCCCAAGCCCGAGTAACCCCTTCCCAAAAAATATCATCCTGACAATATCAACTGACGAGAACACGAACCCTTTCATGTAGAAGCCGAGATACGCCGCGCTCGCCGCCATAACCCCGTAGCGCAGCCAGCGAAGCCGCAGCAGGTAAGCTGCCGCCGCCGCGATAAACAGACCTGCAATAATCAGGGCGCTTACGGGAAAGGCCCCCTGCCCCGCCTGGCCCGTCTCCGTGCCGGTGGCGGCGGCGACGATTCCCCGCACTTCGCTTAAGATAGCCCTGCTGGTTGCGGTCGCGCCCGTCACCAAATCCACATCATCGCCGGCCTTGAAAGCGTCGGAGGCGCCCTTGTCCCTGTACTGGGCAAGGTAGTCCGACTTGTCAAGCATGGAAATATACGCCGGCGTCTCCCAGTTGGAAAGCAGCCTGACCGCCATTAGCTTCCCCTGCCCGAGCGCGGCTATCAGCGGCACGTGCCAGCAGTAGCCCTGCACCTCGGGGCAGATGTCAACCGAGTAATACACAAGCGCAATCCTCTCCCCCTTCGAGTCGAACGCCTCGCGGTACGGCGGGCTGTCCTCGCGCTCCACCAGCCGGGAGAAGCTTGCCGCACCGGGCAGCAGGGCCGCGAGGTCCGAGTCCCGGACATCGGCGGAAATGATTGGCTTCGGCAGGCCAAGCAGCGCTGAAGCGCCGAAATAGAAAAAGTACAGCGCCACGAATATGCTCGCAGCAGTCCCCAGGTTGCGAAGATAACCCGTCCTGAGACTTGGTTTTTCAGACATGGCCAGGTTCCTGTTAACCACCGCAGACAGTATACCCGCATGACATGCGTTCATTCAAGCAAGTCCTTTTATCTTGACAGGTTCTCCCGGCGGCAACTATAATTTTTCCAGGTTACGGAACAGGAGCTGACCATGAAAAAAGCAGTATTTCTCACCCTGCTCCTGCTTGCTTTCGCGTGCGAGACCCGGCCGCCGCAGGAGATGCCCGCTCCCGTCCGGCAGAAACCCGCCAAGCCTGTCGAATCCGCCGAAGTAAAACCCTCTCCCGGCGACAAAGTCCGCCCGATGCGCGCAGCCGGCAGCTATTACCCCGCGGATGCGGGCACGCTGCGGAACATGGTTGAAAGCTACATTTCTTCCGCAGGCAAAATCGAAGTGCCGAACAGGCCGCTTGCGCTCATCGCGCCCCATGCTGGCTACGTTTTCAGCGGCCCCGTTGCAGGCTTCTCCTACGCGACGGTAAAAGGCCTCTCATACGACACTGTAGTTGTCATCGGCTCGCACACTCGCGACAGGCTCGCCTCCGTGCTTGACCTTGACTACTACCAGACCCCGCTCGGCTACGTGAAGGTGGACAGGGATGTTGTCAAAAAACTGCTCGCAAAACCGGCCTTCAACTACATGCCCCAGCGCCACGCAGAGCACGCGATAGAGGTCCACGTCCCTTTCCTCCAGGTCGCGCTCTCCGGCAATTTCAAAATCGTCGCCATAGCTGCGAACTATCCCGACCCCGCGTTTGTCAAAAAGGTGGCCCAAGACCTCTCCGAGGCTCTCAAAGGCAAAAAAGTCCTCCTCATCGCAAGCACCGACCTCTCCCACTACCCGCCGGCCGGCAAGGCGAAAGAGATAGATGGCAAAATCATGGAGGCGTGGAAAACCCTCAACGGCGGGTATATCCTCAAGCGCGAAGATGCCCTGATGAAGGAATACGCCCGCGTGCCGAACCTCGGATGCGTTGCGTGCGGGGGAACTGCGGTCGCAATCGTGGTCGAGACATCAAAGCTGCTTGGCTCAACTTCGATTACTCTGCTCAAATACGCCAACTCAGGCGATGTCCCGGCCGGCAACAAGAACGAGGTCGTCGGCTACGGGGCAGCCGTAATTACCGGGAAGGAAAAGAAGGAAAAAATGGAAGGCATATCAAAAGAATCGCAGCAGTACCTGCTGCATGTGGCGCGCGAGGCGATAGCATCAGCCGTTACGGGAAAAGAAATGCCGGATTTCGAGGCGAAAAGCGAGGAGCTTAAAGCCAAACGCGGCGTCTTTGTCACCCTCAATAAAAAAGGCGCGCTGCGCGGGTGCATCGGCTGCTTCACCTCCGACCAGGAACTGCCCGCCACGGTGGCACGCATGGCTGTCTCGTCCGCGACAGATGACCCCCGCTTCGCCGAGGTGGCGCCGCAGGAGATGTCTGAGATAAAAATCAAAATCTCCATCCTTTCCGAGCCGAAAAAAGTGGACTCCGCCGAGGATGTCGTCATCGGCCGCGATGGCATCTGGGTCAGAGACCCGAAAACCGGCCGCGGCGGCACCTACCTGCCGGAAGTCGCAGTTGAATTAGGCTGGGACCGCGAGACCTTCCTCACCGACTGCTGCCTCCACAAGGTGCCCGGCGGCCTGCCCGGCGACGCCTGGAAAACAGGCCGGGCCGAAATCTATACCTACACAACCCAGGTCTTCGGCGAAGAGGAATAAGATACAAGCCGCGGCATTCATGCCGCGGGCGTTTAGACACCTCACCAATTGTGTTGTATTTTGATAGAGGAGGCACACATGACTTACAAGACGGGCTTCAGATTGATTCCCCTGATAGTCACAACGCTGTTGTTTACTGGTTGTGGGCCTTCAGAAGAAATGTTAGTAGGTAGGGGGATGTTAAGTTACGTTAGGAGAACTCAGTATGTTTTTACGAATATTTATATAGCTGCTAAAAGGTATCGCTTTTCAGAAGGAGCTTACCCGACAAGTCTGTCAGAATTAGTTGCTTCCAAGTATTACAGGAAATGGGTTGAAGACCCAGACAGATCACACATTATTGAGAAGACACCGGATGGTTATATAATTGTGGATGAGCGCAGTCGTAAGCCTCTGAAATATGTTTGCCCCGGCAAAGTTTGGCCTGATGCGTTCGATGTTTACGCGTTCGGTCCAAACGGCATTGACGACGGAGGGGAATACGATGATGTGACCTCGTGGGATTTACTCGAGCGCGATAAGCGTTCTAGATCATGCCACGCGCGTGAAAATGGAGTTGTGCAGGTCAAGGATAAACTAATGCAAATATGGAAGAAAGAAAGGAACTGATAGAGAGAATACAGAAAGATTTTGGGAACTTTCCACCACAGAGTTACACGCAGAACACGGAGGTCACAGAGCAGATACAATCTTTCCTCTTTCTTATCTCTGCGTCCTCTGCGCCTCCGCGGTGATAAAGGTTCCAGGCGACACATGGGCGCAAAGCGTGTAAATACACCCGCGGGCTGAAGCCCGCGGCTTGCAATACCTGCCAATGTTAATCTTCTCGCCGATGGCAGCCGCAAAACCTTGCGCAGTAAAGCATACAGCGCATCGCAAAACATGTGACAAATTTTGTCACACCATCGCAACCCCAAAAAGATGTGCCAAATTGAAAAAATTTTTGCTCCGTAACCTCCAGCCATATATTGCCTTAC
>CAYWBA010000208.1:0-5984 GCA_964455955.1 uncultured Planctomycetota bacterium
TGAGGAGCTTGAGGTGACTGCGCGGACGGAAGACGGGCTTGTCATGGCCCTAAAGCACCGCAGGTTCAGTTGCGAGGGTGTGCAGTTCCACCCGGAATCTTTCATGACGCCGCCGGGGCTGGCGATAATCAGGAACTTTCTCCAGGCTCCTCAAGGCGGCGCTGTTGCTTCTTAATGTGCATCTGGAGGGCCTATCCGCACCCGGAAGATGGTTCCTGTGCCGGGTTTTCTCTCAATCTCAATACGGGAGTTGTGCGCCTGCGCGACGAGCTCGGCAAGTGCAAGCCCGACGCCGCTGCCGATGCCCTCAGAAGCGGCCTTATTCTTCTGCCGGGGGAAAGCGGGGTGGTTTGGGCCGCTCTCGCTGACTTCAAGGACGACGTCCTTGCCGTTTTTTACAACCTTCAGCCTGACAGTGTCTCCGGGGCTGCAGGCTTTCAGGCTATTGGTCAGAAGCTCGAGCAACAATCTTGCAATACCTGTAGGAGAGGCATAAAGGGAGGGTATCTCGGCCTGGACGTATTGTTCCAGGGTCACCTGGGCCGTTTCGAAAGAAGGTGCAATCAAATTGACGACCTGGTTGGCGATTTCGTCAAGTTGTACTCCCGGTGTTTTGCGAATCAGGGATTCGGGCCGGGTGGAAAGTGCCTGCCCGAGCAAAACGCCTATTGACTCAAGCCGCTTGGCGCAGGAGCGGACCCACTTTAGTTTCTCGGGGTTTTCCGCCTTCTCACAGCCGAGTTGCAGGCTCCACCTGATTGCAGCCAGTCTGTTTTTTGCTTCGTGAACCAGCCCGGCGCCGCCGGCGGCTGTGACAAGCATTCTCTCAGCCTGCAAAGCTTCTACAGAAAGGGCCGAGTTGAGTTTGAGGAGCCTGGAGAGGTGTATTGCATTGCGAATTGTCAGCAGCAGCCTGCAGCCAGGGTCAGACAGGGTAACAAAGTCAAAAACACCTGTGTTGACGAGCGCCTCGCCCTGGGCCCTGTCGCGCACGATGCCGACAACTATTGCAGGGGGGAACAGAGCTTTCACCGCCTGGTGCACTTGTGCGTTTTGCATTGACTGGATTATTACAACGCCGTGTGGATGTTCTTCAAGATTGCGCAGCAACTCCTCCTGGTCTGCGGCGTGGATGAACTGCACGTTGGAGCTTTCGCTCAAATTCTCGGCAAGCTTCTGGAAGGCTTCTGGACAAGGCCCGAGATATATGACTGCTATTCTGTTTTCAAACACTGCTCTCCCCCTCCGGTGGTTCTGTAATTCCATTACAATTATATCCTAAAAGCGAACTATTGTCAACGATATTAGTGCTAAAATAATACAATTTTGCCTGGAAATTTTCGTACCCCCATCTTGTGACCTCACACAACCATCTAAGCAGACAGGCGTTGCATGAAAGATAACCACGCTAAAGAGGGGATATTTATTTGTTGACATTTGCTTTACTTGTGGTAATATGTAGATAACAGGGAGGTAATACGATATGGATGTAAAGTTACTTGAGCAGATGCGCAGGTCCGGGTCCAATTTGCTTGGGAAGTGGAAACGAGAAGTATCTTCCGAGGTCACTGGTCATGCAAATACACTGCGCGAGCTGGGTAAGAGCCTGTTTGCGCTGCTTCTTGACAGCCTCCAGTTTGAGGGATTTGCTGAACTGGAGCACCTTGCGTACCGGGCCGGGCGCACCGCCTGGAATGAGAAGATAGGGCTTGGCACGCTTCTTAGAACAATATTCCTCATGCGGGATGTCCTTGAGAACTTTCTGAACAGGAAGACGGGTGCATCTTTGGTTTCAAATGAGCTTAGCAGGGAGATTGACCGTTTCGCAGCCACATGCGCCCGGGAGTATGTACTACTCTGCGAGGATGCCACTGGGGCGATATTTCTGGAGAATCTTGCCGGGCTGAGAGCTGCTTTTGGCGCGTTAGATTTGGCAGTTATGGTTGTGGACAGTGAACTGACAGTCCACGCGGCAAGTTCGGTCTTGAAGGGACTGGTGTTCGGCGGCAGAGCAGCAGAGGGCCATAAGCTTGCCGAAGTTGCTGCATCAGAGACTGTAGCAGCGCTGCGGGACCTCCTGAAGGCCGAGTCTCTGCCCGAGGGTGGCGAGGGCTGTGCCACGGGCGTGGTGCCTCTTGAAAGCGGGACTGCTGATGCAAGTATCACACGCGTGGGCAGCAGTTCGGGCGCACTTTTCGTGGTTGAGCTGCACCTTGAGGCGTCAGGCCCGTGCACGCTGTCGGCGCTAAGGAATGCGCTTGCCTGCTGGCGCGGTGCGGCAGTCTTCGGCAATATGATGAAGCAACTCAGGCGGGAGAAGGGCGTGTCTATGCGGGCACTGGCGGAGAAGCTCGGCATGGCAAGAGGCTATCTTTCCAACATAGAGAACGGGAAGGCTATGCCGTCCTTTAATGCAATAACCCAGATTGCCGATATTCTTGACCCAGATGGAAGAAGTGGTCTAATAGTGCTTGGGCTTGTTCAGCGGCTGCCTGAAAATGTCCGCGAGAAATTGAATTCCTATCGTGCGGATAGTATCCGCAGGCAAGAAAATATCTCCGGGAGGACACAGGAGGACGGACGCAAGCGGTAGAACTAAGACCCTGGGGCTGTAAATGAGTTTTACTGAAAGAGTCTCTCTGTTTTTGTTCTTTATCCCTGTAGCTCTCTTCTTCTACTTTGAAGTGCGGGTGCTATGCGCGCTCTTCACGGAAGGAGGGTCCGGGGCTTCAAAATTCTTCAGGAAGAAGGCGGTTCGTATCGCGGCGGCTGCCTGTGTCGTTCTTGCCGTCGTTGTGCTTGTTGACGCTTTCTTTATTGAGCCTGACTGGGTGGTTAAAGAGATGTTGGCTATTAGCTCGCCGAAGCTGAAGAAACGGGTAAAGATTGTGGCAATCTGCGACTTGCACACGGAGGGTTACGGCAAGAGGCATGAGAAAGCTCTTCAAATTGTCCGCGAGGCGCAGCCCGATATAATCCTTCTTGGCGGCGATTACCTTAACGGGAGCCGGTTTGAATACCTGCCTGAGCTGCGGAGATTCGTATCGCAGCTTGAGGCTCCTTTTGGCGTCTATGCTGTTGGGGGAAATTTTGATTTTACCCAGTGCCCTGCTGAGATGTTTGAGGAGCTCGGGGTCCGCTGGCTTGAGAACGAGACGGTGTTTTTTGAAGAACTTGGACTCTCAATCTGCGGGCTGAGATGCATCTGGGACCTGGCTGAGATGGACAGGAGATTCCTGAAGACTGTCGCAAATGAGAATTCTGATTCCTTCATGCTCCTTCTGACTCACTACCCCAATCATATCGAAGAGCCCCAGGTAACGCCTGTGGACCTTTACTTTTGCGGCCACACACACGGCGGGCAGATTCGCCTGCCCCTGTGGGGCGCAATAATTACCCTCTCGAAGTTGGGCAAGAAATACGAGTGCGGCCATTACATCCATGGTAATACGCATGTTTACGTAAGCAGGGGGCTTGGGATGGAAGGCGGGAGCGTACCGAGGGTACGTTTCCTGTGCAGGCCCGAAGTTACGGTTATTGAGCTGACCCCGGTTGGGCGCTGAAAAGATGATTAGTAGTTGATTTTTGCCACGGAAGTGTTGATAATTTGTTTCCGGGTCATGGTTGGCCTGTGAGCCGGGGCGACTGGCAGCTTGAAAGAGGAGAGAATATGTTAGAGGCAGAGCGCGAACGCCGGGAGTACCGGCGGGTAAGCACCAGGATAAAAGTTGACATATTAAAGTACGATGAGGACTTCAAAGATGTCCTTTACGAAGAAGGGACGAGCAAGAACGTAAGTCTCGGCGGCCTGCTGGTTTTGCACGACAAGTCTCTTGAGGTGCCCTCTTATGTAATTGCTTCTTTCAGGCTTCCCGGCTCGGACGAGCGGCTGGACTTTCTCGGCAAGGCTGTAAGAATAGAGGACTTGGGAGACGGAACCTACGAGGTCGGCGTTATGTTTATGCGCATGATCCTCGGTGAGTTCAAGAAGCTTAACCGGTACATCACTGACGTACTGAAAAACGCCGATGATGCGTGAGCAGGAACGGGCGATATTGAGAAATTAGAAATTAGGAATGTGGAATTAGGAATTATTCATTCCTCGTTCTCTGTGTTGCTGTTAAAAGAGGAGTAGCAAAGGGCATGGCACGAGGGAAAGATATGCGTATTATCGGGCGCGTGCGAGGCATTCTGGGCAAGCACTTTATCGAGACTGACGAACTTCACATAAGCTGCGTGAAGGGCTATGTATACATAGTCGGCACGATGAGGCGATTGCCGCAGCTTGAGGACAGATTTCCGATAACCGTCAAGTTTGTGCACGACCTGAAAGGTGAGATTAAGCGGCTCAGCGATGTCCGGCGGGTAAAGATAGCCGATCGTGATGAAGTAGAAAGTTAGTAACGCTTCTGCCCCGTATCTATAATCCACATGGTACCCATGTTCACAGTTTCAGCATAGCCCGGTGGCGGCTTCTCATTCGTTTGGCTCCAGCCTGTGATGTAGACCCGGCCGCGTTTCAAAAACCTTTTCCAGGCATACTCCGCGAATGAGGCAAGCACCCTGTCTCTGCGTTTGCGACTGTCAAAACGCCGGGCGAGGTATGCTTGAAAGTGTTCTCTGTTTACCGGGGGATAGGGATTCGGTTCGAGGGCACGGCCAAAAGGCCAATTTCCGAGCTCGCTCACCATTCCGTCGGATATTAGTACGCAGTCGCGGAGGTCGAACCCGCTGTTGTTCGTAATGCGAAGAAGGCTTTTTCCAGGAGACGACTCGAAGCCTTCTTCAAGCTGGGTGTTCTGCCTGACTTCAAATACGCAAGCTCCGTCCTTTCTTATCTGCAGACCGGAAATGCTTGCGTTCGTGCCGTTGTAAAGTAGGGGCGATGGGCGCGCGCGGCCGCTGGAGCAGAGCGCGACCGGCACAATAAGCCCGTCTGCGCCGAGATGGAGTTTCGCGCAGTCTGCATCGGCAAAGCTATAGAGCTGCACGAACTTGCGCTCGAGGGCGACTTTAGAATCAACGGCTGTGCTGATGAGGAAAAGGCTCTCGTACCCTACGCTGCCGAAGGGTGCTACAAAGACAAAGCTTGCCGAGAGCAAGCATGCCAGGGCAGGCATCAAAATCAGGCCCGCCCTTCTCTGCCAGATTCGCAGGAGCCCGCAGAGCGCTGCCGCCGCCAGAGCGAGACAGCTTACGAGAAGAAATACAGCCCACCGGGGCCTTGCCTGGAAATACCGGGGCTGGGGTTCAAATATCTTTGAGGCATCCGCGAAAGTAAGTGTATCATGGCGTCGCGGCACAAGCAGGCCCTGGGCTGAAAGAATCTTTTCCTTGACTTCGTTGAGCTTTGCCAAATGGACCTTCGACAGGCGGTACTGCTGCGAAAGAAGGAACAGCCTGCCAAGCCCCCATATGGAGGAAGAGATTATTTCGCCGCCCCATATTTGAGTGGTGCCGAAAGGGATGTCTTCGTGTTCACTTATGTAGACATTGCCGCCGGATTTCACATATTTTTCAATTGCCTCTTGTACCGGTTGCTCAAGCGTGCTCCAGAGCGGCTGCTTGAAAGCAATCAGGTCGAAGTTTCTGAAAACCTCTTCTGGAAAGTCGAGGCGCGCAGAAAGTTGGACCTTTGTAATACCGTCGTGCTGGAACAGCCACCGCAACTCGGGCTCGGGGCCGCTTGAAACAATTCCCACAAGATGCTCGCGCCGCGGCAGCACCCGCAGTCTGTCGGTAACCGAACGTGACATCTGCGGGTAGCGAAGCCGCTTGCCCGGGGAGCGCACTTCAATTATCATCTGGGGATGCTCTTGCGTGGTCATTACCCACATAAGCACCTTGCGCGAAGTTCCCGGTGTGACTGAGACAGACCTGGCGAACGTCAGGCTGCCCAGGCTGACAAGGACTTCTGTTTCCTGCCCCGGCTGCTCCGTTTCCCGGAGTGTAACAAGCAGCGGGAAATATTTTCCTGTGTGCAC
>CAYWBA010000209.1:0-5966 GCA_964455955.1 uncultured Planctomycetota bacterium
CAGTTACCTGCCAACAGGGTAAGCACTCGGGTTGACGCCAAGCCGGGAGAAACGGTATCCCTGAATATCGACAGGGACAACTACACCGGCAAGCTTCTCGCTGTCCAGGAGGGAGCAAAGCACCTTCTCACCAACGACGGCCCGCGTTTCATCTTCACTTCCCAGAAAATACTCAGCAATCAGGCAAACTATCGGCTGGGCATGTCACTGATTGCGCTCATTGCCATGATAGCTACCGGCTTCCTCTTTGTCGCAGTCGCAAGCTACATCGCCGGCCTTGTCGGTTCCTCCAACAACCCCGTCTCTGGCATGATTATCTGTACAATCCTCTTTACTGCCGGGCTTCTTCTCCTGTTCGGCTTCACCGGGAATCTCGGGATAATTGCCACGCTCGGGGTAGCCGGTGTCGTCTGCTGCGCGGCAGCCACTGCGGGCGATGTCTCGCAGGACCTCAAGACTGGCTGGCTCGTCAAGGCTACGCCCGCAAAGCAGCAGTACGGGCAAATAATTGGCGTTGCCGCCAGCGCTTTCCTGATTGCTCCCGTACTGACCATGCTCCACAGCGCGTACACAATTGGCTCAAAAGCGTTTCCGGGTCCTCAAGCGGTGTTGTTCTCTAGCATAGTTCAGAAAGTATTTCACCGGGAGGCTTTTCCCTTCCTTATGGCGTTCATAGGTGCAGGTGTAGCTGTTGCGCTGATAGTGATTGACGAGATACTTCGCAAAAAGAACTCGACCTTTCGCACTCATGTAATGCCCGTAGCTGTGGGAATATACCTGCCAATAGTGCTTGCAGTGCCAATACTGATTGGCGGGGTCATCAACCTGGTTGTGGGCAAAGTCAGTGGCAAAGACAGTGATTCGATCCGCAGAGGTGTCCTGTTCTGCGCCGGCTTGATCGCCGGCGAGGCTATTACAGGTATCATAATCGGCTCTTTGATGGTTAAGTGGAAATTGCCATTCAAGGTCTGGGGGAAAGGCGCCGTGGTCTTCCCCGACCTTGTCAGCATCGGCGCCGTTGTGCTTATTGTGGCGCTTGTCTTTATCGTTTCCCTCATAGGTAAGAAAGAGAAAGCAAGTTGATAGCTCCTGATACAGTACCGGTGAGGTCTGATGTCGGATTCGCCGAAGAGGAATCCGGTGTGGTGATTTTGATGCCGCGCTACCCGACGTTCGCCGGAAGGCTCATGGGGAAGCTGCTTCACCGCAGCACCCACGTAAGGCTGAAGCTTGACAGCCTCGGGAGCGCTGTCTGGAGACTGATTGATGGCAGAAGGGACGTTCGGCAGATAGGTGAACAAATAAATAGCGTTTTCGGGGATGTTGCGGAGCCTGTATACCCAAGGCTTGTGGAGTTTCTGAACATCCTGCTTAGAAACAAGTTCGTGAAGCTAACAGAATTGTGTGAGGTCAGCAATGTGGACTAAAGAAGAGCTTGATAAGATATTCCAGTGGCTTGATTCGAGCCGCCCCCAGATGATTGAAATGCAAAAACAGCTTACCGCCATTCCCGCGCTCAGCCCCAAGTCAGGCGGCGAAGGCGAGGCTGAGAAAGCCGGCTTCGTTATGGAAAAGCTAAAAGAATGGCACTTCAGCGATATCGAGCTTCACAAAGCTCCCGCCGACGATGCGCCCAGCGGGTACAGGCCTTCTCTTGTGGCGCGTGTCCCGGGCAGAAGCTCCGAGCGCACAGTATGGGCGATGACTCACCTTGATGTTGTGCCTCCCGGTTCAAGAGACCTCTGGGAAACAGACCCCTACAAGGTCGTGGAGAAGGACGGGAAGCTCTTCGGCCGGGGCGTTGAGGATAACCAGCAGAGCATGGTGGCCTCGATTTTCGCCAGCCGCGCTCTTATCGAGCTGGACCTCAAGCCCGCATACGATGTCGCACTCCTGCTGGTCGCTGATGAAGAAACGGGAAGCGAGTTCGGCGTCTCATACCTGCTGCGTGAGAAACAGCTTTTCCGCAAGGAAGATATCATACTCGTCCCCGACGGCGGTAATCCCCAGGGCGATATGATAGAAGTGGCCGAAAAGTCAATCTGCTGGATGAAGTTCACTGTCAAGGGCAAGCAGTCGCACGGCTCGCGGCCGGACATGGGTATTAACGCCCACCGCGCAAGCGCAAACATCATCGTCCACCTCGACAAGCTGCTGCACAAGAAGTACTCTGCAGAAGACCCCGTCTTCGACTTCCCCATTTCCACATTCGAGCCGACAAAGAAAGAGGCCAATGTAGAAAATATAAACACAATCCCCGGCGAGGACATTTTCTGTTTCGATTGTAGAATTCTGCCAAATTATAACCTTGACGAAGTGCTGAAATTTGTTGAAGATGAAGCCCGCAAGGTCGCTCAGGGGTTCGGGGCCCAGGTAACGGTCGAGCCTGTGCAGAAACAGGCGGCCGCACCGCCGACCCCTGTGGACTCAGACGTGGTGAAGCGGCTGACAGTTGCCATATCCGACGTCTACGGAGTGAAAGCCCGGCCGCAGGGAATAGGCGGCGGAACCGTAGCTGCGCTCCTGAGAAAAGAAGGTTTCGAAGCGGCGGTTTGGGGCAGGATTGACGAAACAATGCATCAGCCCAATGAGTATTGCCGCATTGAGAATATGATTGGTGACGCGAAGGTCTTTGCCCATGTCTTCGGCCAGGAGTAACCCTTCGCCCAGACGGCTGGCAGCAGGAGGTACAGCCATGCAAAAACGTTTGATTGTTCTGATTACGGCTCTGGCCTTCGCCGGATGCGCTTCCTCTACCGCCCTGCGCAGCCATAACCGCGGGAACATCTATGCGAAGCTGCCGGATTCGCAGGGCCAAGCCGCCGAGCTGCTTCGCTCTTTCAATAGCAGCAATTCCGTAATCCACGGCCCGTATTTGGTGTCGCTTCTGGGCGATGCTGTTGCACCAGGCAGCAAGAACTTTAAGAACGCTTACGGGGTGGACAGCAGCCTGATGGTTCGTACCGCGGACAGCCTGTTCCTCGGCGGCAGTATCGGCTATATCCGCATAGACAACAGTGATACCGAAGGCCTTATCGAAGGCAAGCTGACCCGCTACACCGCCTTTTTCCTTGCCGAGTACCGGCTGAGACTCGGGCCGGGTACTTGGTCGCCATCTGTGGACTTCGCCGCAGGGCCGGGCTGGTTTGTCGCCGAAGCTTTGCCTCGCCCGGACAGAATAAAGGCAATAGAATCCAGCAACTGCAAACTCGATGTCGGTACGGCAAGCTCGGGCATGGTCAGGGGCGCGGTCCAGTTCCGTCTGCCAGTCCTGCGTTCCACAAAACTCTCCATCTCGCAGGGCAACGCCGACCTCGTCTTCGGTATAGCCGTGGATTTCGGCACCGGCACGGTCCGCTACACCATTATTGACTACTCGGCCGGAACCAAAACTGAATCCCGTGACAGGATGTCCTTTGATACGTTCCACGTGTTTGCAGGCTTGTCTTTCAGGTTCTGAGCTTCGGTCGCGGCGCGTGGTGCGCCGCATGGTTGGAATAGTTAGAAAGGAGGTATTATGGGTCGTAAGGTTCTGCTCGTAGCAGTGGCCACGGTATTCCTGCTGGGAGCGGTGGGATGCATGGCACACATACATACTATTGGGGCCGGCTCCAGGGGCGCTGGATTTGGCAGTGCGAGGCAGTGGTACGCCCTGTGGGGACTTGTCCCTATCAACAACGTTGACAGCAAGGCCATGGCAGGTGATGCGGTGGACTACACGGTGAAAACCTGGGTATCGCCGCTGGACTTTCTGATCAACATCTTCACAGGCTATGTGACGATTTACTCCCGCACAGTCGAAGTGCGCCGGTAGTTGGATAAGAAGTGGTTGGACAAGACGGGCGGCCCTGTGCCGCCCGTTTTCTTTTCCCTCTTCTTTCAAGGACGGGCCGAGAGGGCTCCTCCGCAGCTTTCTGTTTCCCTTAACCACTAAAACATCTCCCTGTCAAGCGCGCGGTAGCCTATCGCTTCCGACACGTGTTCAGTACTGATATCCTGCGCACCTTCGAGGTCGGCAATTGTTCTTGCGAGTTTCTTTATTCTGTGGAAAGCTCTTGCGGAAAGCCCCAGCCCTGTAACCGCGGCTTTTAGCAGGCTTTCGCTTTCACCGCCAATCCTGCAGAACTTCTGTATCTGCCGGACAGACATTTGAGCGTTCGTGAAACCCTCGCGCCCGCCGAAACGCCCCGCCTGGGCAGTGCGGGCCTGGTTCACCCTCTCATGTATTGCCGCCGAAGACTCACCTCCGCGCTCGCCCGAAAGCTCCTTCCACCTGACATAGGACATCTCCACGTGCATATCTATCCTGTCGAGCAGCGGGCCGGAAATCCTCGACCTGTACGTGCGTATCTGCCTGAGTGTGCACTTGCACTGCCTGCGCGGGTCGCCGAGGTAGCCGCAAGGGCAGGGGTTCATCGATGCGACAAGCATCACCCTTGCGGGATAGGTTACAGACGCCTTTGCCCGCGTTATGGTGATTGTTCCTTCCTCGATGGGCTGGCGCAGGACCTCCAGGGTGGAGCGCTTGAACTCCGGCAGCTCATCGAGGAAAAGCACCCCGTTGTGGGCCAGGCTCAACTCGCCCGGACGCGGGTTTGAACCTCCACCCACGAGACCGGCCTCGGAAATCGTATGGTGCGGAGCTCTGAAAGGCCTGCGCCTCAGCAGACCCGCACCGGGCGCAAGCAGCCCGCTTATCGAGTGTACCTTGGAAGATTCAAGCGATTCTTCCGGCGTCAGCTCCGGCAGCGTCGAGGGCAGGCGCTTCGCAAGCATTGTCTTCCCGCAGCCCGGAGGGCCGATAAGAAGAATGTGATGCCCGCCTGCGGCGGCAACTGTCAGTGCGCGTTTCGCATGCTCCTGGCCCCTCACATCACTGAAATCAAGCTCCTCGCCCTCGGGCGCGGCCTGTGAGTCTGAGAAGTCAGGCCCGCCCTCCGGAATGTCCAGCTCGCCCGCCAGAAAGCCGACCGCCTCCACCAGCGAGCTGACAGCATAAACCTTCAGGCCCTCGACCACGGCAGCCTCGTGCGCATTCTTCACCGGCACAATCACGCCTTCGAAACGCTTCTGCCTCGCCGTTATTGCTGCCGGCAGTACGCCGCGAACCGGCCGCACAGAGCCGTCAAGCGCAAGCTCGCCAAGTACGAGAAAGCGCTGCAGCAGCCCCGGGGATAACTGCTTGGTCGCGACAAGCACGCCGAGTGCAATCGGCAGGTCGTACACAGGCCCTTCCTTGCGTGTATCAGCGGGCGCGAGGTTGACAGTGATTCTCTGGCTCGGGAAGTCGTATTTGGTGTTCTTTATCGCGGTCCTCACCCTGTCGCGGGACTCCTTGACCGCCGCGTCAGGCAGCCCAACCACCATAACGCCCGGAAGCCCCGGCGAGACATCAACCTCTATCTCGACAACGTAAGCGTCTATCCCGCTTATCGCAGAACTCATTACCTTGGCGTGCATCTTTCTTCTCCAAAACTCGCGCTCATCTGCACTGTACCAGCAAGCCGCGCAGTTGTCAAGGTAGAGCTTTTTTGAGCTAATCCTTGGACCTTTTACCAAGCTTTGTGGCATGGCCCTTTCAAACCATTCTGAATCCCTGCTTCCACAAGCATTGCCTGATTTCGCCGCAACCCGCTGTTTGCGTCTGTAAACAGGCCTGTAAATAGCTTGTGTGGGGTTGTAAATCCCTAACACATTGGTATTACAAGAGGTTATGACAGGGCCATACCTCAAAACCGGGCACCGGTTTACAGATTCAGGCAGGGGTCTGAGGCTGCTTTGTGTGGGTGTTTCCCCAACTTCTTGCCTGCCCTGGAGTTGCATTAAGTACCAGTATAACCCCACCCAACCGTGCCAACCATCCGTGAAAACCGTCTGTAAACGTCTGTAAATAGCTTGTGTGGGGGGTAGATATCGTAACCTGCTTTTGGCATAAGGACTTACAATAGCAGGCAATTCAAAACAGG
>CAYWBA010000210.1:0-5891 GCA_964455955.1 uncultured Planctomycetota bacterium
TTGTCACTCAAGCTTCCGGGCAACTTTTTCTATCTCGTAAAGCTCAATTACATAGCCTACGGTTACATCGTTGTAGCCACTCAGTTTTATTCCACACTCGAAGCCTTCCTTTACCTCACGAACATCTTCCTTGAATCTGCGAAGGCTTTCGAGCGGGCCCTCGAAGACAACTTCATCGTTGCGCTTCACCCGAGCCAGGTTATTGCGGGCAACGTAGCCGTCAAGCACGAAGCAGCCTGCAACAATTCCGATACGCGACGCCCGGAAAGCCTGGCGGACATCGCAGTGCCCGACAATGACCTCTCGTTCCTCTGGCTCGAGCAGCCCCTCCATGGCGGCCTTCACCTGGGAGGTAAGTTCATAGATGACTTCATATATCCTTACGTCAACCCTTCTCTCTTCGGCCAGAGCCTTGGCGTTTTCGTCCACTGCAACGGTAAAACCTATCACAATAGCACTGGAGGCTTCCGCAAGCAACACGTCCGACTCGGTTATGTTACCGACACCGGCATGAAGTATTCTTACCTTGACCTCGTCTGTTGAAAGCTCCTCAAGGGTCGCCTTGACCACCTCGGCCGTCCCCTTGACATCAGCTTTCAGCACAAGCCTGAGCTCTTTCGCCTTCCCCTCCTCAAACCGCGAGAAGATGTTCTCCAGTGTGAGAACTTCCCTTGTAAAGAGAGACTTGTTGCGCTCGCGCTCTTTGCGCTGCTCAACCGCCTCTTTCGCTTTCTGCAGGTCGTCAACCACGTACAGCTTGTCGCCTGCTTCAGGAACTTGCGATAGGCCGCTAACCGCGACAGGTGTTGAAGGCAGTGCATCCTTAACAGGTTCGCCTTCAGTATCGAACATAGCTCTTGCACGACCCAGCGAGGAACCTACCACAATGTCGTCCCCAATCCGCAACGTGCCGTTCTTCACAATAACAGTCGCAACGATTCCGACACCGCTTGTAAGCTTCGCTTCAAGGACGGTAGCAACCGCGGGGCGTGCGGGGTTAGCCTTCAAATCCAGCAGGTCTGCGGACAGGAGCAACATTTCAAGCAGGTCGTTTATGCCTTCACCTGTAACGGCGGAAACTTCGACAACGACTGTGTCGCCGCCCCATTCCTCGCTCATGAGGTCCAGAGAGGCCAGTTGCTGCTTGGCGCGCAGCCGGTTCGCGTTGGGCTTGTCAATCTTGTTGAGAGCGACAACTATCGGGACATCGGCGGCCCTTGCGTGGTCAATTGCCTCTTCAGTCTGCGGCATAACCCCATCATCGGCAGCTACAACGAGGACAACGAGGTCGGTCACGTTCGCGCCCCGCGCGCGCATTTCCGTGAAGGCCTCGTGGCCGGGTGTATCTACAAAAACCACTTCACGGCCCTCAACGTCTATCTTGTATACGCCTATGTGCTGGGTAATCCCGCCAGCCTCATGTTCATGAACATTTGCCCGGCGAATGCGGTCAAGCAGGCTGGTTTTGCCGTGGTCAACGTGCCCCAGCATTGTGACAACCGGCGGCCTGGGAACCAGTGATTCCGGGGGATCCTCCACTTTCTCGAGCGACAGGAGGTAATCCTCCATGTCCGGCGCGCTTCTTATGATAACTTCAATACTCTGTTCAACGCCGAATTCCTCCGCAAGCTCAGGCGATATGTTAGTGTTGATACCCGCGTGCTCTCCCTTGCGTAAGAGGAATCCAAGAATATCCCTAGCCTTCACCCCCATTGCGGCCGAGATCTCGCGTATGCTTATGGGTGGCTCCAGCGTGACCTTCTCCGGCTTAACCACCTTTTGAGGTGCCACACGTCTGGCAAACCTGCGTTTGTGCCTCCTGCGTGTAGGTTTGGGCCGGGCACGCGGCCCGTCAAGACGCGCTCCATGCCTGCGCCTCATCAATTGCGCGTGCCTCTGCTCGCGCTCCAGCCTGCTTCTGTTTTCCTCCTCCAGCTCTCTGATTTTGTGCCTGAGGCTGCTTGGAGCAAGCTTCTCCTCTTCCTCAAGAGAGATAATGGTGAACCCTTTTGTTTCCTCGGCCTCCTCGACTTCTTTAACCTGGGTCTTCTTAGCCCGAGCGGGCCTTTTCACCTTGGCGGCCGGCCCTTTTTGCTTCTGTTTCAGGCGTTTGGCAATCTCGTCCGCAACCGTCTTTTTCTTCTTTTTCTCTCTAACTTTCTTTTCTCTTGCTGCGGCCTTTTTCTTGGTTTCCTTCTCCTTGGCAGCCGATTTTTCTTCTTTTTCCTTCTTTTTTCTTTTTGCTTTCAGCTGTTTTTCATCTTCACGCTTTTTCTTTTCTTCAGCTTTCTTACGCTCCTGCCGTGCCTTCTCCTCGGCTGCGCGTGCTTCCTTGAGTATTCTCTCGCTTTCCTTCAGCCTGGCCCTGCGGCCGAAGACCTTCCGGGCAAGTTCCGCTTGATTTTTCTTAACAGCGACAAGGTTGGACTTAAACTTTATTTTCTTAGACTTGAAGAATGAGAGCAACTGCTTGCTCGTGAGGCCGAGTTCTTTGGCAAGCTCGTAAAGACGCATGGAACAGTCCTTTTAGCTTTGCTATCTGCGAGGACGCGGCACCGATTTGTGTTCGGGCCGCCGTCAATTTTTACCTTCCGTTTCTTCCACAGCGCGACCGTAAATGGCCCGTGCCAAGTCAGCGTCAACGCCTTCAACCTCAGCAATAAGCTCCGGGCCTGCATCCTTAATATCTGTAACACCAGAAATTCCTGCCGCGCGCATACGTTGTGCAACCTCATCCGATATCAGGTCACAAAGGCTTTCAAAGCTTTCCTCTCTCTCCCCGGCAGGTGTCTCGGAGCTTTGGGAAGCTTTCTCCTGGTCCTGCGAAGAATCAGCCGGGGCCCCAGATTCTTCCGTCAACACTTCTGAGGGCTCGACTTCTCCTTCAATACCGCCTTTTTCCTCAGTTAGGCCTGAGGGCTCGGCGGGCACACCTTTACCTGTTTTTTTAACGTCCTCACTGCCTTCTGCCGACACTATGTCTATATCAAACCCGGTCAGCTTTGAGGCCAGGCGGACGTTTTGCCCGCGCTTTCCAATGGCCAGAGACAACTGGTCCTGGGGAAGCGATACAACCGCGGTCCCATTTTGCTCATTCAGCGTGATTACCGCATCTTCAGCAGGTTTGAGGGCATTGCCCACAAAGGTGTTGTGGTCATCACTCCACTCGACAATATCAATTTTCTCGCCGTTGAGCTCACTGACTATGGATTTTATCCTGGCACCCCGCACGCCCACACACGCGCCAACGCAGTCAACACGCGGGTCATTTGAAAGAACAGCTATTTTCGACCTCTGGCCCGCTTCTCTGGCTATACCCTTTATCTCGATAATCCCCTCGCTTATCTCAGGCACCTCCATTTCAAAGAGTGTCCCGATAAGGTCGGGATGCGAGCGAGAAAGCACCACCTTGACTTTTTGCCCAGACTTCTTCACATCCATAACGTAGAACTTCAGTCTGTCGCCCGGGTGATAGGTCTCGCCCTCGATACGCTCACGCTGCGGGAGAATTCCCTCAGTCCTGCCGAGGTTCACTATCACGTTGGGGCCCTCGACACGCTGGATTATTCCAGTAAGAAGGTGCTCCTGCTTCTTTTCAAAATCCTCGTAGACAACATCGCGCTCCGCCTCTCTTATTTTCTGCATTATTACCTGCTTGGCGGTAAGTGCAGCTATCCGGCCAAGCTCTTCCGGGTCAATAGTATGGCCATCCATGTTTGCCTCAATAGCGCCGGTTTCGCGGTCTATCGAGACAGCAATGCTGTCAACATCCTCAGCGCGCTTCTTCAGAGCGGAAGCAACACCCGTCTCGATGCCAGCAAGAATGACCTCCTTGCCGATATCGCGGTCACGGTGTATTGAATCAACTATTCTCAGCAGTTCACCGTTCATAACTCACTCACAAGAGCAGCTATCCACCAGCAAAAAGAGCGGGAAACTCGTCCCACCCTTGCGAAAAACCATTTCCCATGTGTGCGAATTATATAGAATAGTCGAACCAGCTCAATTTTGTCAATGCTTTTTTCCAAAAAATGTCCGCGTGCTCGGCATCTGCTTTGAACTTCCGGAATTTCTTCGATGTCCGCCTTTACGCAGCAGTGCTTTCGAATCAACGCCCCAAAACTTTGTCATTTTTATGTTGACAAGACCCCAATTGGTTGTCATGATATTGCAGCTATCTTCAAAGCACTGATGTAGTGGTGTGAAGGGGGAGAGAATGAAAAGGCTTGTGATTTTGGCGGCTTGTGTCTTTGTACTTTCGGCCTGTGTTGGTTGCGAGGCGTTCAAACTGAGGAAGGACTACTCCAAGATACAGGAGGTAAGAACGGAGAAAGGCGCCATTGCGACATACCTTGAGGACAGACTCCTTGACTTCTGGGATATGTTTGGCTTCAAGATCAGCATGGGCACAGGTCTGCTCGTTAACGCGCGCGCAACCAAGTTCCTCCAAGGCGGGATTGGCTTCATGGATGGCGACAAGTTCGGTTTTAAGGGCCGGGAGGTAGGTTACTGGAACGAGTGGCGTGGTGAAGTCGGCGCCTCGGTTGCATACATTAACAGCAGCAGGAAAAATCCTCTGATAGGTAACAAGTACTTCTTCGAGGCATGCAGGGCCGCGGAGACGGAAGAAGTCAACGACATTGACATTTTCCGCGACAGTGACCGCG
Source organism: uncultured Planctomycetota bacterium (assembly GCA_964455955.1). GTDB lineage: Bacteria > Planctomycetota > SKW154 > SKW154 > DAOVDS01 > CAYWBA01. Next base: position 4,668 of record CAYWBA010000210.1, read on the forward strand.
ACCGGTGGGACATTGGGGTCACTGCGCATTTACTTTTTATCGGGTTCGAGTTCGAGTTCCGGCTTAAAGAATTCGCTGACTTCCTTGTGGGACTCTTCACACTCGATATGTGCAAGGATGACACGAAGAACTGGCTGCGTCGCGCACGCGCCACCACGGCGGCAGGTACGGTTGCAACGGGCGCGAAGCCCCCGACTCCATTCCACCTCACACCGACAAGAGGCGGTTATTAGCAGCGATGTCCCGAGAATACACGCCCGCCGCGAGGCGGGCTTTTTTTGTGCACATTGCGCGCCAAAACCCTGTTTTGCCTTGACGCAGCCCTGAGACCTCAATTAAATTAGCCTAAAACACCAGTTCTTCCCCGGGACCAACGTTATGCGACAGGTTCTCTTTATCGCTGCTATCACCCTGGCCCTCACCGGGAGCTTTGGAACCACCCTTGCGCAGCAAGGTCTATCCACGGAAGGCTCAACGAGCAATGAAAAAATCCATCTCTATTCGCGCACCAAGGAACTCCGGCAGAAGGAAGATATGGCGATTCTTTTCGGCAACGTCCTGATTACGAAGGGGGCGCTGAAGGTATTCGCAGACGCGGTTGTGGTCTGGTTCAAGAAAGGCGGAGTCAGCGAAATCTACGCCGAGGGCTGCGTTCTGATGAGCGATGGCAAGGACATAATTTCCTGCGAGTCCCTTTACTACGACTTCGAGACTGATAAGGCAAGGATAATTGACGCCTGGGTCCAGACAACCCAGAACGCACTCGACCAGCTCACCCGCTCCCAGCGAAGCAAGGAATCGGGACCGCTTCCTACCGCCAGCGAGCCAGACATCGGCCTGTCCATTCGAGCCAAAAAGGTGCGCACAGCCCGGCCTACCCGCTACATAGCGGAGAATCTCACCCTTTCAACCTGCAACTCAGCCGACCCTCACTGGGGCATACTCAGCAGTGAAGCCACTGTTTATCCGGGGGGCGCACTTGAGGCCAGCGGCAACTACCTGTTCCTGGGACCACTGAAGATTCCCTTCTTTGATATCCGCCTTGAACCTGACTGGCGCATGCCGCTCTACAGCCTGAGAATCGGGTCAAGCAGCCATACCGGCAGTCTCACACTCTCGCGGTGGCAGTTTGTCGCTGAGCGGAACTACAGGTTTTTCGTGGACCTCGACAGCTACCAAAAGCAGGGATTCGGCAAGGGTGCGTTGCTTGAATACGAGGACCGC
>CAYWBA010000211.1:0-5839 GCA_964455955.1 uncultured Planctomycetota bacterium
AGGTTTTGTGGAAACTTTTGCAACAGGCTCCACCACAACGGGGGAATCTTCCGAAAGCACCGGCCCAGCAGGTGATTCACTCTTCTCGGGCTCCGGAACAAGAGTTCCTTCGACCTCGGCAAGCTCAGTCTCCCAGTCTCCTGAAGAGACCTCATCCGGCGTCCAGGGCTCCCCTTGCGCCTCGCTGTAATCCTGTCCTTCTTTTTCGTCCCCGGTATTATCCATCTCTACAGCCAAAATGATTCTATCTTGACAAAGCGAATCTCTTCCTGAACTCGGCTACAATCTTCGTAAGCGTCGGCGTGGGCGGTTCTTCAGCAACGTAGTCACACAGAACGAAACTTCGCAGCGAAGAGGCCGCAGATGCCATTTTCTCTTCTGACAGGCCGCGTGATGTAAGCTCCTCCCGGAGAGCCGAGTTCCAGCATATTGCCCTGGCCTCCTCAAGCGCATTTCCGAGCAAATCAAGGTCAGGCTTGTTTCTCTCATCCAGCCTTCTTACAGCCGCAAGGACAAGTTTGTTGGAAACATCGAAGCCCTCCGCGGAGGCCAGGTCTTCGCGCAGCTCCGCTCCAATTTTCTTCTGCAACATAGAGGCCGCAGCCTGTGCAAGGTGCGCATTTGCAGGCCCAAAACCCAGCTTCTCCTTTTCCAGGAGGTCACTTGTGAGCTGGACCAGGGAGTCTCTGGCTTCCTCGCGCAACTGGCGCTGCGCATCGGCGAGCGCGTCTATTGCCAGACAAAGGGAGGAGGCTGTTCTGAATTTTGAAAGGACAAGCAAGGCCTCCCTGCGCACCACCGGCGGCGCCTCGGTATCCTTGCAAACCCGGGCAAGCCCGGGCGTGACCTCGCGTGCGGCAATCCTGAGGAGAGCTGCACCAGCCACTTTCGAAAGCTCCGGGTCTCCTCTCTTTAGGGCATCCAGAAGCGCACCACTCGCCCCGGGCTCACCAAGCATACCGAGCACGTAGGCAGCTACAATCCTGACTTTGTGAGACCTTGAGTTCTTGAGCAGCTCAACAAGCGGCGCAACAGAATTTTTGTCGCCGACCCGGATAAGGGCCAGTGCGGCAGTTTTCGCAACATCAGCGTCAGGGTCTGACAGCGCGGAAGTTATCGCCCCGCGGCCGCGAGGGTCGCCTGTTACCTTGAGCACCTTTACCGCGTTCTGCCTTGCGAAGCTGTCACCCTCCTGGTCCCTGAGTATTTCCAGCAGCCTCGGTACCGCAGTCTTCGAGCGTATCTTGCCCAGTGTCTGTGCCGCCTCCATACAGATTTCCCCATCAGGGTGCAGAAGTTTCTCAAGGAGCTTCGGGACAGCGCCTTCGGCAACTTCAGGCTTCATATAGCTGATTGCCATAGCTGCGTAACAGCATACGGCCGTATCTTTATCATCAAGCGCACGCAGCAGCGAAGGAAGCTGGTTTTCGTCCGCAATCTCAATCAGCGCCCGGATAGATTCCTCCCTGGTCACGTCGTCCGGCGAGTCAACTTTCGCGCAGAGGGCATCTTTAACCGGCCCGTTATCGCGGACAAAAGGCTTCTTCCGGATGTAGTTAAGCGCCATGGCGGAAGCCAGCTCTTTCTCCGTATCGCCGGAGTTGAGCATTGTCAGCAGTTTCTGAACAGTCTGCTCGTCGGCGTGCTTGTTCAGAAAGTCATAAGCCGCTTCCCAGCCCCTTGCAGACAGCATGACCCTTGTCGAGATAAAGGTGTCCATATAGTCTTTGTCCCCGAGGTCCGCCACAAGCTGCAGCGCGTTGTACTTGGCGTAGGCGTGTGTTGAGCGGTCATTCCAGATTTTGAGCAGCTCGGGGATTATCGAAGGGTCTTTGAACTCGCCGAGCACTTCAAACGCCTTATAGCTTTCGCTGCGGGTAGCGTCAAGCGCCTTGACAAACAATGGAATCGAGCTTCTGACCTTCCTTCCTGCAAGCCATTGAAGCGATTTCATGCGCATCTCCGGGTCGCTGCCCTGAGCCCGTCTCATATGCCATACGACCTGCAGGTAAGGATAAAGGATTGCAAGCACTGCAACGAAGACAACCAGTCCGGCGCCGACTCTTACCAATCGCTTCTTGAATTTCTTGCGCGCGGCGGCCTGGCGCTCTTTTATGCGCTCAAGAACATTCCGCTTTGGCTCCTCACCTGCCATTCAGACCCCCGAAGTAAGTCTCTCACTACAATTATAGGCGCACCAAGTCACTTATGCAAATACAAACAAGACAGGGCAGTTGTGGACAGGCCGGGCAAAGCCCCTCGTCCCGGATTCTTTGGACAGCTACTTGATATCCCTGAACCTGCCGCTGTTTTCATCCGCCAATTGCCGCATGAACAGGAAATGCGCATCTCTGAAGCCCAGGGTGTGGATTCTGACTTTCTTGAACTTGTTGTTCTTGCGGAAAAACTCAAGTATGTCCTTCTCGATCCTGTCACTGTCCTTGTTGTCGCCGCTGTGCGTAGGCCAGCCGTCCGAGAGCAGATAGATTGTGTCACAGCCGTACTTGACGTTTTCCCAGGCCTCTTTGAGTGCTTCATCTGTATGTGTGGTTGCCTCCGCCTTGAACTGTTGGACAAACTTGACTGCTGAAGCCTTGTTTGGCTTGGTCGCGGGTTTGAGCCCCTTGCGCGACCATGCCTTGACCTTGCGATTGTAGGCAATTATGTTAAACCTGACGCCCTTGTCGAGCGCCTTTATAAGCTTAGTCAGCTCCTTCTTGGCGCGGACAATTCTCATGCGGTCATCGCCGAGCTCACGCGGCTTCTTGCCTGGACCGGCCGGGCTTGTGCTCGGGTCATCCGGTTTCTTCTCCTCGCCCGGCGGCGGCGGGTCCTTTATGACCATGGACCCGGAGATGTCTATGACAAAGACAGGGGTGCGGCTGACAACTTCCGCGCCGAAAAGCTGCGGAGTTTTTTTCGGCATAACGGGAGTTGTGGTGAATTTGCCATCGCTAAGACCCCCCATTCCCCGCGAGCCTTCCCAATTGTCCGGAAGACTTCCGATGTACTGCCTCCACTCCGCGGCGGTTTCATAGTCAGCCTCACCGCCACAGATGCTCTTGAGCGCCGCGCGGCAGTCATACCAGTCAGTACCCATGAGATTATCACCCTTGCGGTGCTTCTCTATCCTCTCAAGGTAGTCCACCAGGCGTGTCATGCATCCCTTGCCGCCAACGGCAGCAAGGGCGTGGATTGAAGTGATGACAATACTCATATCCGGATTCTTCTCGTTGAGAGGCGAAGCAATGTCGTCTAAATATGCCGGGTCTGCTTTCTCGCCGAGAACCTCGATAAGCATAATGCGCGTCTTGACATCCCGCCCCTTCTTCAAGCGCTTCTTTATCTCAGCGAGAGCTTTCTCATCCTGCATACAGGCCAGGGTTCTCTTGACCTGGGAGTAGACATCCGGGCTGCTCACCTTAAGCCCGAGCTCAACAAGGAAGTCAACCGCGCGCTTGGATTCGTCTTCACCCGCCTTTGCTATCAGCTCGCCAGTCTTGATGAAATTGCCATCATTGACGGCAGTCTCGATATCTTTCTTCAGCTTCTTCCATTCTGAAGGTTTGTACTTCTCGCCCCGAAGGACGCCTGCAAGCGCAACAAAAACTGTTGCAGCAAGCACGACGGCAAGCCATTTGCGCTTCATCACAATGCACCTCACTCCAACAACAACCTCTTAGTTTAAACGCGCTCTACTCTTTATAACCCGCCATAGGCGAAAGTATTCCTTAAATCCCAGCGCAGCCATGTCCTACCTGGCGTACCCCACCGGCATCAGATAGAGCGGCTCCTCGTCAATGCCGAGTACTTCTTTCACACCGAGGTCCTGGAAAGCCCCGACGGCGCACGTGCCGAGCCGCAGGGACTCGCACTGCAAGTGGATGTTCTGGCCGACGTGGCCGACCTCCATGTGAACGTAGCGCTCGGTGCGGCTGCCGTATGTGGCGGCAGTCCGTCCGTACTCTGCGGCCACGGCGATTATCACCGGGGCCTGCGCGATGAAGGACTGAGCGAGTTTCGCTTCCGTAAGCCGGGCCCGCAGGTCCCCTTTCCTCACAAGCTCCAGCGAATGCGAATCCAGCATGTAGTGGTAAATGCCGGGCTCCAAGCCCTCGACTCTGCCGACCACGGCATAGACCTCGAGCGGAAAGGTTGCACCTGCCGAAGGTGCCGCTCTGTGGCCCCGCCTGTCCGTTATGCCTTGGGCCGACCAGAGTACCTGGCCGAGCTGCTTGCATGTTATCGCCCTGTCCTGGAAAGCCCTTCTGGAGCGTCGCGCCGCAATTGTGGTCTCAAGTGACTCTTCACCGTCTAAGGTTGGTTCGGGAAGCCTCATAAGCCCCTCCTTTCAGTATTAGTTCATCTCATGCAATTATACAGGGAAATCTATCCGGCTTCAACCAAAGCAAATTTTACTTTTCAGAAAAGCCTCCTGAGGTTAAGATAGTCATCCGGCTGGTCCTCTTTTTGCTTCAAGTTCTGTTCAAGGGAGGTGGTAAACTTGGTTTTGACAAAACATATAAGGCTGACAGTTGCAGTGCTTCTTGCCGCGGCTATTGCAGGCTGCTCGACAACAAGAATCTCTCAAAGCCCCAGGGACATAGACCCGTTTGATGTGCAGAAGCTCAAATTGGGTGAAACCGCCAAAGAAGAGGTTATCAGCCTTATGGGCCCGCCTGTCGCGGTAACAATTAATTCGAAAGGCTTTGAGGTGTACACGTTCGTAGCTGGAAGTTCCCTCAGCCAGGTGTGGCAGATTCCGCCGATTCTGGTCTTTTATGTTGACGCAGTTAGCTCCGCCAAAACCAAGGTTCTGACAGTAACGTTCAGCGGCAATACGGTGATTGACTGGAGCTACACTGTGAGTTCGGCGGGTGGAGGGTTCCAGGCTGGAAATGTCCAAGGAGGGACAATTGATGATTAAACGATTATTCCTTATTGTAATCGCAGCCGCGATTGCCACGGGCTGCGCCTCTGCAAGAAAGGGGATAGGAGATAACGTCACTGTATCGAAGGTTGTCAGCATCATACCGGGGAAAACCACCCGTGCGGAAGTGCAAACAGTTTTTGGCAAGCCCGATATAGTCAAAGAAGTTGGCAAAGGTGCGGTTGAATACACCTACGTTCAAGGCAAGAACGACTCCGTGAGCTGGCTCGTACTGTCCGGCTACCTCGTCTACCATCCGACGAGGGCTTTCTCAGGCAGCAGGCTTCTTGTAATCCGTTTCGAAGGCGAAACAGTTGCGCGGTTCGTCGCAAGCGACGGAAAGCTGACACTCAAAGAAGGGTTCGAGGAAGAGGCGAAGCGTAAAGAATAAGGGGCAGCCCCGCCTGAGACTGCCCCGAACCGTTTTTCCAAAACCTTAGCGGCGAGAGTTTTTCCCGTACCGGGTGGTCAGCTTGTAGCTGAAGCTTTTTTCCTCTCCCGGCTCAAGCCGGACCACGAAGCGCACCGTCTGCTGGTCAAGCTTGTCGTACTTGAACTCACTGTCCAGGTCCCAGTCGCCGCTGAATCGGCGCTCTATCTCGAACTGGATAGTTATGCTCTTGGTGTTCTTTATCCGGGTGCGGTAGTAGTTCTCAGTATCCCAGCCTGTAACCCAAGAATGCTGCCTGCGCGTTTCCCACTGAATCCGCAGCTTCTTGAAATCCAGCAGCTTCCTCTCGATTACCACATCCGGGTCAGCCCCGAGGTTGACCTCAACATCTTCGCCTATCGGCATGTACTTTATCGCCTGCTGGCCGACAAAGCTCAGCGCACCGCCTTTATCCCGCTTAAACACTCTCACCACGCCGTCGGGAAGCGGCTCCTCGCCGAGGTTGGGCTCGTCTTTGG